>CBETOJ010000117.1:0-5617 GCA_965537725.1 uncultured Campylobacterales bacterium
CCTTACTATGGCAAAAACCCTGATCGAGGGTGGTGCAGATATAAACAACTTAGATAATAGAAGACGTCATATCATCCATGACGCTCTCTCTTATGGGGACTATACTTTTGTAAGATATCTACTTGCTTTAGAAAATATCGAATTAAATGCAAAAGATGAAGAGGGTAATACTTTAATGCAACACCCTCAAATAGAGCAAAATGATATCTTAGCAAAAGAGCTTATGATTTCAGGTTGTGACCCAACTCAGCTTAATTCTAAAGGGGAATCATTCCTCTACAAAGCTGCTCTTAGAGGTGAAGAGGCTGAAAGTATCATTGATGTAGCCCTTGCTCATGACGCCAATGTAAATGAAAAGACACTCAGTGGAAACACCATTATGATGGAGCTCGTACTTCGTGCTTCTGAACTTACAGATAATACTGATAGAGAATTAAGAGAAAGCTTACTTAGAAATATTGAGCAAATGGTAGAACATGGTGGAGATATTAATGCTCTAGATAGCAATGGAGAAACTGGTCTTTTTAATGCAGTTGCCATTAGAGATATAGAACTTATTAGCTTTTTATTATCCCATAATCTAGATCCAAATATTCAAAACTCTAGAGGGCAAACTGTTTTAGAGATGCTAGTATATGATGCTATGGAATATGTGGATATTATCAAACTTCTATTGGTATATGGAATTGATCCAAAAATAAAAAACAAAGATGGTGAATGCACCTATGAGATACTTACAAATATTATTCTTCATATTGATGGAACTGTTTTAATACAAGATGAACATTTAGTTTCACTTATAGATCCTGATGGTTTATATATTCAAGTTGTACAACTTTTATTAAAAGAGGAAGAGCCTGATGAAGAAACAGAACATATCTTAGATCTTCCTAGATTCTCATGGTAATCCACTTTTCTTTAAACCTTTGATGTACAATAATTTTGCATTATTTAATCTTTATACTAAAAGTGGTGTAAATATACATATGCTTAACTCTCAAAGATATAATATCTTCTATGCTTATACTTTATGGATCTTTGAAAAAAATGATGACTCAACGTATGTATGTAAACACTTTAGAGATAACTTAAGTAGTTTAGTAAGTAGAAAAGTTGACAAACACTTTAAAGACTCGCTTGGATGGACTATCTTACATAAGGTAACATCAACTGAGTGCAATCTAAAACTTTTTAATATTTTAATTAGTACAGTGAAATTTAACTATGAGATCACAGATAATTTAGGAAGAACAGTTATCCATAACTGTGTATGGCATGATAAAGCTGAGATTATCAAACTTGTATACAAAGTCTCTCCAAAGACTATCAATGATGAAGATATCTATTCAATTCCTGCGATCTACTATGCAGCTCTTCTTGGAAATAAAAAACTTGTTTCACTCTTTTTTGATTTAGGAGCAAGTGTAACCAACTCTGGAAAAATTGATCCAAGAGCTATAAAAAAGTTTAAACCAATGCTTAAAAACCTTAAAAAACTCTTAGAAAATGTAGATGATGAAGTTGAATTTAATAAGTATGAAACTATTGCAGATACTATAGAGAAAAAATTCCACTAAATCAAATCAGCTTTGTATATATCTCTTCTATATACGAAGCTGTGGAGTCTTTTATATTTTGTTTTTTTAATAACAACTCTTCTTTTATATTTTCAAGCTCTTCAAGTTCAAAATATTCCAAATAGTTTGGATTGATCTCAATACTTTCTTCTCCTATTGCAATAAGCTTTTTAATCTCTTCAATAAGAGCTATTTTTTCTCCATCCATCATTTGGCAAACTTATCTAGTATCTGAGTAAGATAAAGCTTCATTTTTGGATCACCAAAATCATCTTCATTTGATCTACAACATCCACAAGCTGTACCAGCATCTGTAATATCACCAATCTTTTCAATAGTATTGGCACCTTGATCCTTTACCGCATGTATTATCTCACCTAAAGTTACTTTTCTACAAGTACACACCTCATAACTATAGTGAAAATCTGCCATTTATTACCCTCTTTGTTTTTTTATTAATTCATATGCTTCATTAATCTCTTGAAGCTTTTTTGTTGCTTCATCAATGATAGATTGACTCGCACCCTGCCCTGTTACGATATCAGGATGATTCTCTTTTACAAGCTGTCGATACTTTTTCTTTATTACACCCATTTCATCACTTGCACTTACCCCTAAAACTTGATAGGCACGCTCAAGTGAGAGATGCTTATCGTTCTCTTTTGCAGCATAATATTGCTCAAACCTAGCGATCATCGTCTCAAAATCACTTTTTTGAATCTGTAATGCATTTGCAATATCTTCAGTGATCATAAACTCAGTTTTAGAAAAATCATTATCTATAAAAGCTAAGTTTAATAGATATTCTAACACTTTCAGACGTTTTTGGTAGTCTCTTTTTGTAAGCTTAAAATATTTTTGGGCTATTTCTATAGTGTTGTCAAAAGATTCCATCTCATTTTTATAAATCTCTTTTAGTTGCTCTCTTATTTCGCTAGAGTTTTCAAAATGGTTTGAAATATCTGTAAAAGTATGACTTAAAAGTTCTGCTTCAAGTTCACTCACTTTTCCATCAGCTTTGGCAACTTTTGCCATCATAGCTACCAAAAGCCCTGCTTCATGCTCTTCTAGTTTTCCTTTTAAAGTTTGTTTTCCATCCACTTCTATATTTTGATAATCGCTACTTTTATATCCACGAGTCAGCATATAAAATACAAATCCAACCAATGCTAAAACTAATAATTTGATCATTATAAATCCTCTAGGTAAATTATGTGGAATTTTAACAAAAATTGGGTAAAATCCTAGACTATTTATAAATAAAGGTGTTTATATGTTCGGTATGGGATTTATGGAGATTTTTCTTATTTTGCTTGTTGCGATTATCGCTTTAGGTCCAGAAAAACTTCCAGGTGCAATTGTTGATACGGTGAAATTTTTTAAAAAGATCAAAGGTGAAATTAGTGATGCCAAATCAAGCATTGATAAAGAGCTAGATCTCTCAGGAATGAGACAGGACGCAGAGCAATTAAAAGAAAGCGTTTCAAATATTCAAAGTATGGCAAATATCGACATTGATGAGATCACCAATGTAAAAAGTTCTCCAACAATGGAAGAGTTAACAGCAGAGAAAAAGGTTCAAGAACCTGAGACAAAACAAACAGAGATCAAATCTGCAAATATCCCAAAGAAAAAAGAAAAAATATCTATGAGTGAAGGTAAAAAAGCATAATGTTAGAAGATTTAAAACCACATATTGCTGATCTTAGAAAAAGATTGGTTATTTCAAGTATTGCATTTTTTATAGCATTTTTTGCATGTTTTGCAGTGTATGAACCTATATTAGAGTGGATGATGGTTCCAGTAGAAGCAGTACTTCCAGAGGGTTCTAAGATGGTTGCAATTGAAGTGCAAGAGACTTTCTTCACAGCTTTAAAAGTAGCATTTTTTAGTGGATTTTTAGTCTCACTTCCTATTATCCTTTGGCAAATGTGGCTATTTTTGGCTCCAGGACTTTATGACAATGAAAAAAAGCTCGTGATCCCTTTTGTATTAGGAGCAACTATTATGTTCCTAACTGGATCTACTTTTGCATATTATATCGTTGTACCTTTTGGATTTGAATTCCTTATCAACTTTGGTGATGCTGTTGTATCAGTAATGCCAAGTATCGGAAAATATGTAAGTTTTTTTACAAAGATCCTTTTTGGATTTGGTATAGCATTTGAACTTCCTGTATTTACATTTTTCCTAGCACTTATTGGACTAGTAACAGATCAAACTCTTAAAGACTTTTTTAAATATGCAGTCGTACTTATCTTTGTACTCTCTGCTCTACTTACTCCTCCTGATGTAATTACACAGTTTTTAATGGCTGGTCCACTTATTATCCTCTATGGAGTATCTATCTATATAGCAAAGATCTTTAACCCAGCAGAACCAGAGGAAGAAGAGGAGATCGAAGATCTAGCGCAAGAGAAAACACCATCAAAATAAGATGCTAGATCCTCTTAAAACCTCTAGCTATGACTATCACTTACCTAGTGAACTTATAGCTACCTACCCAGTAACTCCAGCTGATAGTGCAAAACTCTTAGTATATGATAGAAAAAGTAATACTATCACCCATACCACTTTTAAAAACCTCCTAGATTTTATCCCTGAAAATACACAAATCTTTTTCAATGATACAAAAGTAATAAAAGCACGAATTTTTGGAGCTAAATCAACTGGGGGAAAAGTAGAACTACTTTTTAATAAACCACTTGATAATAATAGATTTTTAGTCTATATTAGAGGAAAAGTAAAACCTGAAACTCTTTTAAACTTTGATAATGGCTTGGAAGTAAAAGTACTAGAACTCCAAGAAGATGGAAGTCGGATAGTAAAGTTTTACAAAGATAAAGTTGAGCTAGACTTTTTATCTCTAGTAGAAATTTTAAACACCATAGGACATCTCCCTCTTCCTCCATACCTAAAAAGAGAAGATGAAGAATCAGATAATCAAACCTACCAAACCCTCTTTGCAAAAAACTATGGAGCAGTAGCAGCACCAACTGCATCTCTTCATTTTACACCTGAACTTTTAGAGAAACTAACAGCAAAATACAATACGAACTACCTAACCCTTCACGTAGGAGCAGGGACTTTTAAACCAATTGAGAGTGAAACGATCACAGATCATCCAATGCATAGCGAATATTTTAAAATTCCTAGTTATTCTCAAGATATTCTAAAAAGTTCTTATACAGTTTTAGCAGTAGGTACAACAGTAACTAGAACCATAGAATACTACCAAATGAGTAAAAAAACAAGCGGAGAAGCTAATCTTTTTCTTCATCCACATAACCCTCCAAAGCGAGTAAATCACCTTTTAACAAACTTTCATCTTCCAAAGTCTACACTTATCATATTGGTAGCTTCTTTTGTAGGATTAGAAAAAACTATGGAACTTTACAAAGAAGCTGTAGAGAAAAAATATAGATTTTTCTCTTATGGGGATGGGATGTTGATTATTTAATTATGCCCATTTTAATTTTGGCTCTACATGCTTCATTGCACAATCTGTTAAATATGAATTCATAAGATTTTGATATGGTATTCCACTCTTTGCTGCTAACTCCTTAAAGTAGTTTATCGTATCTACTTCAATCTTTATTGAAATCTGCTTTTTTACTTTTTTAGCATATGGATTTTTTACAGAATTACTAAAATCATACTCTTCTCTCATAATAAAAACTCCTTATATTGTTTTTCTTCTTTTTTGTTGATTTTCTAGCACTTATTATTCTAATATTGTTTTCACTATCTTTATAACAATGAACAACAGTGAGAACTTTTAATTTACAACTTAAACCAAGTAAGATAAACCTATCTTCATCTCCACTATGATCTGGATCATAAATCAACCTTGCATTATCGTCATTAAATACTGTTTTTGTTTCATCAAATGAAATCTTGTGTTTTATCAAATTTGATTTTGCTTTATTTTCATCCCATGTGAAATTCAACTTATTCATAATGATATTATAATTATATTAGCATTATATGTCAATACGTTGTATTAGTCCATAACATTTGGCACTGAGGGTTAATTTCTA
>CBETOJ010000118.1:0-5605 GCA_965537725.1 uncultured Campylobacterales bacterium
GTAAATATTTTACCTGATTTTCAAAGTTTGTGGTTCCTAAAGAACTCTTATCAAAAAGCTCCCATCCAGCATGCTTTGATATTCCTGAATCGCTTGTTACTAGTTTTAGTTTTGCTTTATTAATATTCTCTTTATTTGTTTTTAAAGTTAAATTATTCCCATTTCCTACTACAATATAAGGGATAGCTGCATTATCTAATTCCCCACTTGCTATCATCACTTGATTTTTTGTTAAATTTGATCCAATAGTATAATTAAGTTGTTCATCTTGAGACTTTACATTTGAATAAACAAGCAGTCCAATTAAAAATAAAAATAAAATTGAAAATCCACCTATAATAACAGCTCTTTGTCCAGTATTTAGGTTATTAATAAATTTAAGAAGTTGATCCATTTGCTATATATTTCCTGTTAGTTTTTGCTAGATGCATCTATAACATTTTTAAACCAAGCAGAATCTTTTTTAATAGAGTTTTGCAAGGCTTGAAACATTGTTGCATTTTTTGATATTTCGCTCATTTGGGTATCTAGGTTTACATTATTTCCATCGTTTTGTTCTTCCAAACCTTGTACTTCGTAAACACTCATTGAGCTTTTTAGCATATCATTTGATAAAGACATATGTGCAGGATGAGTTTTATATAAAGGTAAAGAGCTACCAAGCTTGTTCATATGGTCTTCGAACTTCAACTCTTTTGTTTTATAATCTGGGGTATCTAGATTAGCAATATTAGAAGAGAGTACTTTTTGTCTTTCTCCCCTAAAGTTTAACTGTTGAAATAAGACATCTGTTACTTTACTTGGTTGCATATACAATTACCTATTGATTGTTACCGATTTTTTCAATCAGTTTCGCATTTAATTCATCTATACCATTAATAGCTTTTTGAGCTTGTTCAAATTTTCTTTGCGCTTCAATTAAAGCAACCATTGATTGCATGGTGTTTACATTACTCTGCTCATACACACCTTGCAATACAAAAGCTCCACTATCAGCAATATTTTGAATCTCTGCTTCATCTTTTACTCTATAGTTATTATTTCCAATTTTATCTAAATTGGTATACTCAGTTTTTACTACACCAATATTTCCAACAAAAGCATTGTCATCATCTACTATTACTGGTTGATTATTTCCATCTAGGACATTATATCCATTTTGTGTAACAAGTTCACCATTTAATACTTTAAATGTACCATCTCTTGTATATTCTACTCTATTTGAATCTGTATTTTGAATTTTAAAGAACATATCTTTGTCACTCAATGCAAAATCAAGTCCATTCCCTGTATCCACAAGTGACCCATACTCTTCATCCATATATTTACCATCAATCTTTGGAACAGTGTTCATTACACTACTAAGTTGTAATGGTTCTTTCCCTTCTTGTAAAGCTTTATCAAGATAATTATTAAAAGAGCCCTCAACAAGATTATCTTTTTTAAATCCTGCGGTATTTGCATTTGCTAAATTATTTGATACCACATCAACACGATTGAGTTGATTGACCATATTAGCAGCTAATGGGTGTAGTCCTTGTGTCATTGTATTATTCCTCTTTTTGAAATTGATTGATTAATGATTCAAGATCATCTGCTTCAACAATTTCATTTGAATCTCCAGAGATATGTTTTGCAATTTGTACTTCTGCTCTATCCGATTCATCTTCAAAAATACCATTTAAGTAGCTGTTAAGTTTTCGAATTACTGCCATAACTCTCTCAATTTTTTGACGATTGATATCATGATACTGCATCAACTCCATTGCTTCAAATACTTTATTGTTTTCAGCATCTACTTTAGTGGAAAGATTCTTAGAAGTCTCTACAAGTTCATTAGCTAATTCAAGATTAGCTTGAAATATATTAATATTCGGGAATTTTGTTGATAATGCGGTTAACAATTTTGCTTGTTTTTGAATAAACTCTGCCATACTATTATTATAGTTTGCTATTTCATTATTTTCATCAAGAATAAAACTTAATACATCAAATATCTGTGATGCCTTCTCTTCACTATCATCTGCTACCTGATTCAGCTGGTTTACAACTTTGTTCTCATTTTTAACAGGAAGAGGATATTGGTTTTGATCAATAAGATCTTCCATATTAGCACTATTATCTTCAGTTTCACTCTTAGCCTGTTTTGGTTCATCATCAACAATACCATCAATCCCTGCTAAAAGATCATCAATATTATCACTTTCTTCCATATCATCAGTAGCTTCACCTTCTTCTTCAGCATCAGGTTGTACATCTACATCTTCTATTATAGGCTCTTCTACTTCCTCTGAAGAATCATCTTGAGTTGAAACATCTTCATCTTCTTCAAGAGGAACATCACCTGCTCCACTCATCAACGCTTCAATCTCTTCTTGACTCATACTCATAGGTTATCCCTTAACTAATCCATCTAACTTTTCTTTTAATACTTCTGCACTAAAAGGTTTTACGATATAGTTATTAACTCCTGCTTTTAAAGCAGTGATTACTTCACCCTTACCACCTTCAGTTGTAATCATTACAATAGGTATAGTTTTATTAGCTGTACGAATATGTTTTACAAGTTCTAATCCATTCATATTAGGCATATTCCAGTCAGTTAAAACTACATCATAATTGTTTTTTTCTTGGAATAGTTTCCATGCAACCACACCATCTTCAGCTTCATCGAAATCATCTTTGGCTACGCCTAGTTGTTGCACTACGTTACCGATAATTCTTCTCATTGTTGAACTATCATCTACTATCAATATTCTCATTGTATTCCTTTTTATTGCAATCAAAATCTTTTCAGATTATACTTTAACTAGTTTAAATTTTCTCTTAATTTTACTTTTATATTAATTTAATCTAACTTTCAGTATTATTGAGTAATTTGATTTTATTCTGCTAAATAGATAATTTAAGGAGCAAAAAATGATTCGAGGACTTTACACAGCAGCAAGTGGAATGACAGCTCAACAACAAGATATTGATGTTATTTCAAATAACATTGCTAATGTGAATACTACTGGATTTAAAAAAGACAGAACAGAGTTTCAAGACCTAATGTATCAAAGCTTAAACTACACAGCAGGTGTTACAAGTGCTGATACAAAAAACCCAACAGGGATTGATACAGGACTAGGTGTAAGGGTGGCTGGTATCCAAAAGAATTTTCTTCAAGGAAATATGACTGCAACGGGAAATGCTTATGATGTAGCTATTCAAGGAAATGGTTTTTTCCAAGTTCAACTTCCATCAGGTGAAACGGGATATACAAGAAATGGTTCATTTAAACTTAACAGTGAGGGAACTTTAGTTAACGGTTTAGGGTATGAAGTGATACCAACAGTAACTATCCCTCAAGGTCTTACAAATGTTTCTATCTCAAATGATGGTATTGTCTCTGCGATTGATCCTACTACAAGTGAAACAGTAGAGATCACTCAATTAGAATTAATCGATTTTATTAATCCAGCAGGACTTTCTCCTCAAGGAAATAGTATCTATCTTGCAACTGATATTTCAGGAGATCCAGTTAAAGGAACTGCTGGACTTGATGGTATGGGAAGTATCCAACAAGGGATGCTTGAAGGTTCAAACGTACAACTTGTGACAGAAATGGTAAATCTAATCACCGCACAAAGGGGATATGAAGCAAACTCAAAATCTATCCAAACAACAGATGGAATGCTTCAAACAGTGAATCAATTAAAAAGATAGATAGCTTAAATTAGTCAATGGATTTAGCAGAACTAAAAAAACTACGTGAAGAAAAGCTCTTAGAGCATAAAAGAAAAAAAAGAGCTTATTATCTTAAATCGAAGATGCAAAAAAAGCAAAAAAGAGTGCAAAAAGTCGCATCTTCAATCGATTATGAAGTGGAGCTTTTTAGCGGTAACTTTGCTGCAAAGCTTAAAGAGATCGCAAAAAAGCAAATGCTTCATGTCCAATCACGTGAAGATATTATCAAAAATAAAATTGATGAATATAAAAAGAAAAAGCAAGATTATTATAACGAACATAAACAAAGTCGATTAGAATATGATAAAGAGTATAGAGATAAGAAAAAAGAGAAACTAAAAGAGTATAGAAAAGAGTATTATAGAAAAAATCGAGAAAAAATATTAGCACAACAAAAAGCTAATCGAGAAAAAAAGAAAATGGAAACCCCAATAGATGTCAACTGATCTCTCAAAAATTATTCAAGATGGACTAAGTTCCACTCTAACAAGTCTTTTAGGAAGAGACTCCTCTTTAAATGAAACTACACAAGTTGATATAAGAGATCTAAATCACTTTGATTTTTTACAAGTAAATTCAGAATTTGCTTTTGAGCAGCTTACTACACTATTTGAATTTTTTATTCCAGCAGCAAGTGCATCAATTATTTTCAATACAATGATGAGTGCTGAAGATTATGATATCTCTTCAACAATTGATGATGATACATCAGATGCTATGAGTGAGTTTGTCTCAAACCTCTCTGGTGGACTTGTCACTGCATTCAATGCTGAGAATATAGAAGATCTAGGATCTGCAAAATTTAATATTCAGCATAAAGAGATATTAAAAGGTGATACAATAACAAATATTGAAAACCTTTTTAGATTCTCTTTAAATATTGAAGAAACGCCTATTCTTATCTTCGTAAGATTTCATGACGAGTTTCTCCCATTTATTCCAAATATAGCTCAAAGTGCACCTACTTTTTATCCAGAAGAAGAGATAGAAGAGGAACCTGAGGAGATTAATGAACCTGAAGAAGAGAAAGAGACTCAAAAAGATAAACCTATAGAAGAAACTCCAGCTCCCAAAGAAGAGGAGCAACAAGAGAATATGGAGGAAGAGGTTAACACTCCTCAATCTAAGCTTAGTAAACTCCTGACAAAAAAGAATAAAATCATCTTTGCATCACTTATTGCTTTAGTGATCATACTTATTTTAGTTCTTACACTCTTTAGTTCTGAAGAAGAGAGCATAGAGGAAGAAACTCCTAAGCAAACTACAGAACAAGTACAAGAAGAAAATAAACCTGAAAATGTCAAAACGACAGAGTATCAAACTCTTAAAAAAATTGATTTTACTATAAAAGATATCGATGTTAATAGACTAAATAATAGACTAAATATGTTGACCAAATATCAAGTTTTATCTCAAAAAGAGCTTCAGCAACAAGAACTTGACGAAAAACTACGTCTAGAAAAACTCCAAAAAGAACAAGAATTAATTGCTTTTGCAAAACAGAATAAAGAAGAACCTATAGAGCTTCCAAAAAAAGTTATAGAGGAAAAGATGCAAGAAATGATTGAAGAGCAAAATATACCTCAAGAAGTTCAAAATGACAATAATCCACAAGTAGAAATAGTAAAAAATACAGTGTCAACACCTAAACCTGAACCTAAAGTTGAAGTGAACACGATTAAGTTTTATTATCTCTCTACTTATAGTATTAAATATAACCTATATAAAAATCTTATCTTAAATAATAATATTCCCAATGCAAGAATCTCTATTTGTAATGATAAAGATGGAAGAACCTCTATCTTTATAGGTCCATTTGAAACAGATATTGTTCAAATGAAGAGGAAAACACTTATTGAAAAAGAGAATGCCTCAA
>CBETOJ010000119.1:0-5595 GCA_965537725.1 uncultured Campylobacterales bacterium
TAATTCATAAGTTAATAGAACAAGTTTTTTTTAAAATGACAGAGTTCTTTTATGAAGAAGATATCTATTATTTCCCTGCATCAAGAAGTAGTTATATGTTAACTTTAGAGCCTATGTATGCAGGAATATTTGGTGGAGCTGTAAGAGGTAAAAGTAATGTCTCAAAATTAACTGATCCTACTATAGATTTTATAGAAAGGTTTTATAAAATAAAAAATGGTGAAACAGTAGAAAGTACGGATAGTTTAATACCTGAGTTAATCAGTTTTTTAGAAACCGAACTTATAAAAGGAAAATTAGTCGAAGAAAGAAACGACTTCGGAAATATTACATATTATTTAGAATCAAATAATACAAAACTTGATCTACAACTAGCCTCCTCAATGACACTTGAAGTTTTACCTTTTATTGTTTTTCTAAAGGATATTGAAGATATCAAAAAATCTTTTTTTGTAATAGAAGAACCAGAAGCACATCTTCATCCAAAAGCTCAAATTCAAATGGCAAGATTTATTGTTATGTTAGTTAATTCAGGAGCAAAAGTTCTTGTAACGACTCATAGTGATTATATACTTGGTGAAATTAATAATTGTATTAAAAAATATGAATTAAAAGAAGATGATATCTCTATTTCCAAAGATAATGTATCAGCATATCTCTTTAAAAACCTAGAAAATGAAACTCAAGTAAAAGAGCTTCCTATAGATAAGTTTGGTATTTCAGATGAAAATTTTGAAGAAGCATTAGATGAGCTTTTAGAAGAGAGTGGAAATCTTACAGATAGACTATTAGAAAATGAGTAAAGAAAAATTAGATACACTTTTTCATAGTTCTGATAAATGTCAAGACAATGAGTGTACTATCAATAAAAAAGATATTGAATATATTTTTAAACCTGATTTAGGTATTAAAGATCAAACAACTAAAAAAGCTATTTTTGGACATACTGTTCAGCCTAGTTTATGTGATTGTATTATAAAAAAAGACAAACTCATATTATTAGAAATTAAATGTGGAAAAGTTACTAAGAGTATTTTAAAAGAGATAAAAGAACAATTAGATAATGTTGCTAAAGTATTAAAACATAATTCAATAAATTTTGATCAAGTACTATTTTTATATAAAAGTTTAGATACAAATCAATTAAAAAAAGAGATTGTAAAAATAGGTATAGGAAATAAAACTTTACGTGGTAAAGAATATCAAAATAAAGCTGTGGAGATATAAAGTATGAAAAAAAATACCATCTGTGTAATAGGAGCAGGAAAATGGGGACAGGCTCTTCATTTTGCTCTTTCACAAAATCAAGAGTGTTATATCACCAATAGAACACCAAGGGATTTAAAAAACTTTATCCCTTTAGAGGAAGCATTAAAATGTGAGAATTTGATTATTGCAATCCCTGCACAATCTATTAAGAAGTGGCTTAAAGAGAATTATAAATATACTGAGGGGCAAAATGTTTTAGTAGCTGCTAAAGGGATCGATGCAAAAAGTGGAGATTTTTTACAAGATATCTATAAAAAATATGTCCCTAAAAAACATTTAGGGTTTATCTCTGGTCCTTCCTTTGCTTCAGAGGTGATGAAAGGCTTACCTACCGCTATTGTGATCAATACTTCATCGAAAAAGCTTTATAGAACCTATGCACCACTTTTCCCTAAGTTTATTAAAACCTATTTTAGTACAGATATTGTTGGAGCCGAGATTGCAGGGGCTTATAAAAATGTTTTAGCGATCGCTAGTGGTATTTGTGATGGCTTACAGCTTGGAAATAATGCAAGAGCAAGTTTAATCTCACGAGGTCTTGTGGAGATGGAGCGATTTGGGCGTGTCTTTGGTTCAAAGAAAAAAACCTTTTATGGATTAAGTGGAGCAGGGGATCTTTTTTTAACTGCTAGTAGTACCCTTAGTCGTAACTATAGAGTGGGACTAGGTCTTGCTGGGGGGAAAACCATAGAGGTTATCTTAGAAGAGCTTGGAGAGGTTGCAGAGGGTGTTAAAACAAGTATTGCTATTGATATGCTCTCACGTAAACATGAGATCTATACACCGATTGCTAGAGAGGTAAAGTTTATCTTAGATGGAAAAGCTCCTCAGCAGAGCTTAAAAGATCTTTTATCTTGTTAGATTAAAAAAGCTCTTTATTTTGTGAATTACTTTTAAAGGCATTCATAGATCTTGTTTGTTGATCTACATTTTCAATAATCTGTTTTTTCTTTTTTTTAAAGTATCTCTCTACCGTTGCTGTAGGGTTTAAAAAGAGGATCGACTCATCTACGATCACTTGAAATACTGCGCTTAGTGGAATAGTAACTACAGAGCCAAAATTTTCTGCTCCAAATCCTGTCTCAAAACTAATATGATTTTCACTAAGTTCAATTGTTGAATAGGTATAGTTTGCCAATGTAAACAGCGTAAAATGTGGAAAAGTTTCAGCAATAGATGATGGAATATTTGGATTAAAAGAAACTCCATTGATATTTGCAGTGAGAGAAAACTCCTCATCTTGATTGAGTAAAAACTCTATGATCTCATAGATCTGGTTCTCCATAATCTCTTTATATTCACTATTTTCTACAATATTATGAATCATTATTTCCCTTTCTTTTGTAGTACATAGATTTGTTTATCTGCCTCTTCATCATTATGCAAATAAACATCTTGTATCTCTAGTAGTGCAAAACCTGTTCTTTTAAAAAGTTTTTGTAACTGAGATTTCTCATGATAATATTGTTCTATTGTACCACTTTGTTTATTATAAAGTTCATTTTGTTTTGTAAAGAGTGTGATATCTGTATAAAGTGTATTGTTTTCAAAGTTTGCATCGATCGCTATAAACTTCTCTTCTAGATCAAGTGTAAGCGTTCCTTGAGCGATCTCTTCAAAACCAAAGAGCGTATTGATATCAAAGATAAAATATCCATTTTCTTCTAAAAGTTTATAGGTGTTTTGTAAAAAATTTTCAAGTTCTTTTTTAGGAAGATAATTCAGCACATCAAAAACGGCAGTTGCGCATTCAAATTTTTCTGTAATATCTTTTATATCACAACATTTTACATCAATATTTTTTTTGCTTGCCAGCTCTATTTGTTTGCTACTTAGATCAACACCAAGTGTTTTGATCCCTTTGTCTTGGAGAAGTAGACAAAAATCACCCTGTCCACATCCTATATCAATTAAAGTGGATACTTTTTTATTTGTAACCACTTCTAGTGTTTGGAGATATAAGGATTGAATCTCCTCTTTAAAGTCTAAATACTCTTCAATACTTCCATAGAGATCAAGTGCTTGCAAGGCTCTCTCTTAAAGATAAAATCTGTTTTTTATTATTGTAGTATGAGTTTTTATTTGAGATAAGGTGTACGCTAGAGTGCATAATAGTATCACCTACTACTAGACCATTTTGTCTCATAGTCTCCCCAGTTTCTACGATATCTACGATACAATCACTCAGTCCCACTAATGGAGCTAATTCGATTGATCCATAGAGTTTTACGATATTGACTGCCATCGCTTTTTGTTCAAAAAATCTTTTTGCTATTTTCTCATGTTTTGTAGCAACTGTAATTTGTGATCTATTCCAATCTATCTCTTCCCCAGCTTTAAGACCAATAGCTACCTTACATTGACCGATCTTTAGATCAAGTAGTTTTACTAAGTCATACTCTTTTTCCTCTAATACATCAAGCCCTACTACTCCAAGGTCTGCAGCTCCGTGCATTACATAAGTTGGTACATCTTGATTACGTACATTTAAAAAGGTAAAGCCTGCTTTTTGTAAGATAAGTTTTCTATTCTCAAAAAGAAATTTTTCATTAAACACTTTCTCAAATTTTTCTAGTGTTTGTTCTGCAATTCTTCCTTTTGGAAGAGCGATTGTTAACATCTATTTTCCTTAATTACTTTTTTCATACTGTTAAATACAAGATTTTTTTTGTATTTGTGTGGTATATGTTTAAAATATGATAGTATCAATTTACTATCTTCACCTGTAAAATAGATAGGAACAAGATGTGTCTCATAAATATTTTTAATAGGTGTAATGATCGAGCTTAATATAGAATAATTAATAGCGTCATCAGTTTTCAAAGGAATTTTATCTAAATTTATATCAGTTTTAAATTTAAAGGTGAGTTTTTTGGATATTTTTGGATAAATTTTTTTATATGCATTGATCCCAGGTAAGATAATACCCCCTTGATGGATACCGTTTTTCATAATATCAACAGTAATTGCACTGCCACTATCTACGATAATCCCATTTTTAATATATTTACATACCAACTGTCTATCTATCCCCATCCCTTTATATTCTGTTTTAAATTGGATATATGGAGCGATATCAATAGCCTTTGGAAAGTGTTTTAAAAGTTTCTTTGTTCCATCTATATTAACACTGACAAAATAAAGTCTTCCTTTTACTTTTTTCACTTTTTTAAGTGAATCTTGTATACTTACTTTAAAACTCTCGTCATTCTTTTGAAAATGAAAGGTACTATTTCCTATATCACACAGTATCATTTTATATTTTCCTTGTATTAAGTGGATGAAATTGATCTATTGTTTGACTTAGATGCTTTTGACTAATATGGGTATAGATTTGTGTAGTTTCCACATTGCTATGCCCTAAAAGCTCACTTACCACCATAAGGTCAGCTCCTCCTAGAATAAGTGAAGTCGCATAAGAGTGTCTAAAAACATGGGGAGAGACTCCAAAATATTTTTGAGTGATCTTAAAAATCGATATTCGGCTTAGTGGTTTTCCTTGATAGTTTAAAAAAAGTGTATCTGATCTATGCTTTCTAGTATTGAGATATTCATATAAAGCTTCTAAAGCAACATTTGCAATTGGAACAATTCTTTGTTTTGATCCTTTAGCATATAAAACTCGTATCCAGTTTTGTTCTATATCACTTTTTTTTAGCTTAATAAGCTCACTTACCCGAACCCCTGTAGCATATAAAAAAAGGATAATTGCATAATCCCTCATTCCAAGTTCATTAGATCTATCAATAAGCTTTAATCCATTATCAATCTGTTTTTCATCAAGGTATTTTGGAAGTTTTTGTGGGAGTTTTGCAAAAGAGGCTTTTGGTTTGAGAATATTATCAAAATTTCCAGTGGCAAAGTTGTAAAAACTATTGATACTACTTAGATGTCGGTTTTGTGTTAAAGGGTTTTTAATAGATTGTAGATATTCTACAAGAAGTTCACTATTAGAGCTTAGAAGAGATTGTTTTTTTAAGATTAAAAAAGATTCAAAATCTTCTAAGTCTGTGATATATGCTTTAACACTATTAGGAGCTAAAGACTTTATAATAGTAAGATACTCCTCAAAAGCAGTTACTATTTCTGACATCTATTTTAAGATGATATAACTATCTTCAAAATAGATTCTATTTTTTAAAGAGAAAACTTTTTCCTCCTCATCAAAAGAAAAATCATATACTGCATAGTTTTCAAGATCACTATCAAGCTCTATAAGGTAGTCTTGGGACTCTAGTGCATAAAGACTTCTTCCATAAGCAAGAGCATGAAACTTTGCAAACTTAAATTTTTGAGATGCAAGTTTTTTTAAGTCTGTATCATATT
>CBETOJ010000120.1:0-5558 GCA_965537725.1 uncultured Campylobacterales bacterium
TTTAGCAAAAGCAAAAAGAG
This sequence comes from uncultured Campylobacterales bacterium, assembly GCA_965537725.1. GTDB lineage: Bacteria > Campylobacterota > Campylobacteria > Campylobacterales > Arcobacteraceae > JAIOSF01. The sequence continues at coordinate 21 of CBETOJ010000120.1, forward strand.
CATCCAAAACTCCCTCTCGATTTCCCCACATCAAAGAATCTGAGCTTTGACCTGTTCCTATATGATAGGTTTGATGAGGATCAAGTTCAAGAGCTTCTAATTTTTTAGTAAAGTCCTTATCAAAACCTATTTTATTTTGATTATAAAAGCTTTGAATAGAACAATAAGAACAATCAAAACCACAAGATTCTACTGCATCTAAGGTTAGAAGATTACAACACCTTGTAGACTCACTTGCAACTGGGCAAGATCCAAGGCCAAACCCTTGTTTTTCAATTGTTTGGAAGCTATATTTTCTTGGTTCATACTTTATATTTTCAAAGCTACTATAATCGTTTTGTTGCCCTTTTAACGCTTTGTGTTTTGCTACAAAAAATTCAAAAATTTTTTTGGAAAGTTGCTTCCCAGAATATTTCTCTTCTAAATGATGTGGAAAAACCTCTTCAAAAGAGGACTCATTCCACATAGAAAAGTCTTTTTTTATATTTTCTAGGATTTGTGTTTGAGCGTGGGTAAAATTGATATTTTCTCTATTCATTTTCTATTAACTTCTAAAATAATAAGGAGGAGGAAGTATTTTAAGACTACTTCCCAAAGTCTTTTAATACAGCTTAGTAACTATAATAGTTACCAAAAGTATTATGAAAAACAATCTAGTCACTTTAACCTCCTTCTATCGTGACTTTGGATGTACAGACATAAAAAAAGGTGAAGGTTCATGACTTCCTTCACCTAATCTATACACCCTTTCATCACGATAGAGTATGACTAAATTGTTTTTTCAAGTAGATTATAACAAAACAAAAATCCAAAGTCAATAGACTTTAAAGCTCTACACTCACTATCTCTTGATCTACAATCGTTTTTCTATTTTCCATATTTTCTACAGCTGACTCAAAAGCTTTTAGAATCATCCTAGAAGCAAGTTGCTGTTTTTTAGGAGCGATTTGAATCTGTTCTTCCATTTGCTTCATAATCTCCAGCGATTCTTTTACACTGATCCCTTTTACCATTGTAGTAAAAATTGATCCAGCTACTGTGGTATCTTGACAAGATCTACATCCAAAAGAGATATCTGTGATCATATCATCTTCAACTCTAATATATACATTCGCAAACTCATTTGACTTTGGACTAACAGCTTGTCCTACACCACTTGGGTGTGCCATCTCCCCATAGTTTCTTGGATTCATCATATGATCTAAAACCTCAGCAGAGATCTTATCTAACTCTGGATTTTGTTTTAGTTCCTCTTGGTTATGTTCTATTTTCTCTTTTCTAGTCACGTTTATTCTACTTTTTCTCTAGCCCATTTTTTACAAAATCAAAAATAATAGGATTTGGTTTTTGAAGACTACTTGTAAACTCAGGATGGAACTGAACTCCTACAAACCATGGATGTTCAGGAATCTCAACAACTTCAATCAATCCATTAGATTCACCAGTGATTTTCATCCCATTTTTTTCTAAAATAGTTTTATATGCTGGGTTTGCTTCATATCTATGTCTATGTCTTTCATATGATATTCCACTTCCATATGCAGCCTCTAAATGGCTACCTTTTTTTGGTTTAAATGGATACTCACCAAGTCTGAGTGTTCCACCCATTGGTGACTCATGAGTTCGAAGCTGTGTATCTCCAGTAGTATCTAAAAACTGCTCTATAAGATAGATAGCTGGCTCTTTTGTATCTTTATCAAACTCCACACTATTTGCTTCATCAATCCCCACAACATTTCGTAAAAACTCAATGATACTTAACTGCATCCCAAGACATATCCCAAGATATGGAAGTTTATTGGTTCTTGCATAATGGATCGCTTCAATTTTTCCCTCAACTCCTCTTTCACCAAAACCACCAGCAACTAAAACGCATGAGCTATCAGCTATGATCTTTTCTGCACCTTGTTGTTCTATCTTTTCACTATCACACCAATTGATAGAGATTTTTGCATTTAAATGAGCTCCTGCATGAGTTAAAGCCTCTATTAATGACTTATATGACTCTTTTAGTTCAAGATATTTTCCTACAAAAGCGATATTGATCTCATCTTTAGGTGCTAAAATATGTTTTACTAAATGATCCCATTGATCCATATCTGGGTCAATCTTTTCGATCTCAAAATGTTTTGCAATCGGTTTTAAGATATCCTCTTTTAAAAAGTTCATAGGTACTTGATAAATAGTCCCTGCATCCCCTGCTTCAATCACTGCATCTTCATCCACATCACAGCTATAAGCAAGTTTCCTTTTTAGATCACTTGGTAACCTTTGTTCTGTTCTACAAACAAGCATATGCGGCATAATACCAATACGTCTAAGTTCAGTAACTGAGTGTTGTGTAGGTTTTGTTTTAAGCTCACCTGCTGCGGCTATATAAGGTATAAGGGTTACATGAATATTCATAGTTGTAGTTTTTGGATTCTCATGTCTTACTTCCCTAACTGCTTCTAAAAATGGTAACCCTTCAATATCTCCCACTGTTCCACCAAGCTCAACAATTAAAAAATCATGCCCTTTCCCAGCAGCATAAATTCTACTTTTGATCTCATCTACAATATGAGGAATCACCTGAATAGTTTGTCCAAGATATCCACCCTCACGCTCTCTTTGGATCACTGAGCTATACACTTGCCCTGTAGTAAAGTTATTTGCACTACTTAAAGTTTTAGAGATAAATCTCTCATAATGCCCGATATCAAGATCAGTTTCTGCTCCATCTGCCGTTACAAAAACCTCTCCATGCTCCAAAGGACTCATAGTCCCTGGGTCCACATTTAAATAAGGATCAATCTTTAACATACTTACATTAAATCCACTTTGTTTTAAAAGGGCAGCAATCGATGCACTTGTGATCCCTTTTCCTAAACTACTTAATACTCCACCTGTTACAAATATATATTTAGTCATGTTTTACTTTCTTTTTACTATTTGTGTGAGTATATTCGTATATTAAAAAAGATACTCCCGCTATTGATGCTATAATCAATGTGTATATTCCAAACTCTAACATTGGATCCATGATATTACTCCTCATCACCTTTATTTACAAACTTATACCCTAAGATATATAACAATAAAATACTTACTAAAGTAAATATTACTCCTAAAAGATTAAAGTCATCTTTTTGCATATAATTATTGAATAAAAACAATACTAATATTAAGTTTGCTAATGTGATGAACCCTTTTCCCACTTCTTTTAAACCGTCGTTTTTCATTTAGGGATTATACTAAAATATTTTTAAATCCCAACTTTCACTTATACCTACTATAAGTTATACACTCCTAGTTTACTAGCTTAAATATGACTTAAAATTACACTTTTGTCACCTTTTTCATAAATTTTTAAGCAGTATATAAGCTTTCTAATGTGAAAATTGCCAGTAACGTTGCGTGAGTTACTGTAGATAGGCTATAGTAAACTTATAACTTGTTGTACGCAATTGTTAAATTTCGAAATTTACAAACAAAGGAAACAAATGAAAAACACAATCAAAATGTCACTTGTAGCTGCTTTAGCTGTAGCTGGTCTTTCTTCAACTGCATCTGCTAAAGATCTTGCTGAGGCTATCAAAGGTGTAAACGTATCTGGACAATTCCAAATTGATCTTGAAAATAATATGTATGATGGAAGTAATAATGATGAATCAACTGTTGAGTATGATTTAGATATTACTTTTAAAGCTCCAGTTAATGATAATGTAACTGCAGTATTAGCATTACAAGCTGATAATGAAGCTGATATTTCTAAGACTGAATCTACAATTAATGGTACACCAGTAGATGCTGATGAGATCACTATATCTGATATGTATTTCCAATACGTTAATGGTGGAGCAACTGTATTATTAGGGAAGCAAAATATTGGTACTCCAATGTTTGATGATGAAAAAGCTGATGGTATTACTGCATTATATAACGTAGGACCTGTAACTTTAGCTGCTGCTCATAGAGTAAATGCTAACGCAATTGGTGGAAATAATGAAATTTCTGCTGCTGCTGTAATCGGATCTTTTGGACCAGTTAACGCTTCTTTATGGTATGCAACTGCTGAAGATGCTGATGTTGAAAATGCTTACTCACTTGCTGCTGATGCAAAATTTGATATCGTATCTGTTGCTGCTAGATATACATCAGTTGAGTATGATGTAGCTGGTGATGATACTGCAACTTTAGGTAAAATCATGGTTGGTGCTGACATTGATGCATTTAATGTACATGGTGCATATGCTTGGACTACTGATTCTGTAAAGTCTGGTGCTTCATTTGAAGATGGTGATGCTGAGTCTGACTTTTACTTAGAGCAATTATCTTTAGATGCTGCAAGTGCTGCTGCTGAAGATATCAATGCATTCTTAATCGGTGCTGGTATGTCTATGGGTGACTATAGCTTTGGAATCGATTATGCATGGGCTGAAGGTGATAGAGCTGCAGGTCTTGATGATGAGGCTTCTGAACTTTTAGTTTCTACTAAATATGACTGGGGTAAAAACCTAGATATCGAAGTATACTACTCTGACTATGAAGAGTTTGGTGCTGATAAAGATAGAGTTAACTTAGAGATTGAATACAAATTCTAATCAGTCACTATATTAGTTACAAATGACTTTAAAAGGCTGGGTTTATCCCAGCCTTTTTTTATGGGTAAAGTTCTATTGACTTTTTACATAAAAACTTATATAATGATTTCAAATATTAAAAGGATTTTATAATGGAAGTTGGACAAACTATCACTCAGAATGATATAAATAAAAAATTATTTGAAGCTATTGAAAATTTAGAAACTAAAAGTGAAGAGAGAATGGTACGATTTGAATCACGTATAAATGCCCAAATGAATTGGCAACTTGCAATATTTACGGTAATTATGATTGGAGTTTTAGCAAAAGTAATTACTGCGTAACCTACACAAACTCTAAAATTATTTTAAAGTTTGTATATAGCTTGCAACACTTTTTACTGTTTTATTTGTTAACCCTACAGCATAAGGCTTCATAACCATAGCAGTGATATTCTTTACTCGATCATATTCATAGTCTTTGATCTTAGATTCGATCTCATCAACACTTAAAGTACTTAAAGCTCTTGCTCTCCCATATCTCTCTTTACCATTTCCATGACACTCAATACATTTTGATTCATAGATCTCTTTTCCCTCAGTTAAACTCCCATGAAGCTCTTCTTGCTCTTTTTTTTGTTTTTCCTCTTCGTTTATCTGATATAAATATGCTTTTAACTGCTCTTTAGTTAATGCTTTTCCATTAGTTGTATTTTGCCCACCTAAAACTATTTTCTCTTTTGAAAAAATATACATATAGTTCATACCATTTTCACCTAAAGTGATCTTAATATCTTTGACATCATATCCTTGCTTTTTCATATCCTCTACTGAGAATTTCCCTTGACACTCTCCACCATCAAGTGCGATAGATTCAATACTGCTTGGATCTAAATGATCTTTTTTAAAACACATTGTGCTTGAAGCGAATAAAAGTGATGTTGTTGCAAGTGATGCAATTATGATTTTTGTCATCT
>CBETOJ010000121.1:0-5550 GCA_965537725.1 uncultured Campylobacterales bacterium
ATATAATGAAGGATCGACGTTCTGTTGATTCTTTATTAGAAACTTTGGTTTTTTTATCTTCTTATTACCAAAGATCAACCTCAAAAGAAGCTTTAGTCTCTGGACTTCCTATGTACAATAGGGCAATGAATGTAAGAGATTTTATTGATGCTTCAAAAAGAATAGGTCTAATATCTAAAGTAGTTGAGCGAAAACTTGATGGTATCTCAAAGTTAGCATTACCAGCTATTTTACTTTTAGAGAAAAACCGTGCATGTATCCTTTTAGATATTGATTTTGAGAAAAAAAATGCAAAAGTGATTATCCCAGGATTAAGTGATGGTGAGATCAATATGCCTTTAGAACAGCTTGAAAAAGAGTTTTTAGGTCGAGTTATTATTGTAAAACCAAAATATAAATATGAATCAAAGATCACAAAAGAACTTGATCTAGGTGAACCTAGAGATTGGTTTTGGGGTGCTATTAAAAAAAATATTCCTATCTATCGTAAAGTTATAATCGCATCAATTTTTATCAATCTTTTTGTTCTAGCTATTCCTTTATTTATGAAAAATGTTTTTGACAGGGTATTACCTAATAATGGGATTGAAACCCTTTGGGCTATGTCTATAGGGATCATTTTTATTTTGATATTTGATTTGGTGTTTTCTTTGCTTCGGGCATATTATCTTGGAAAGGCTGGAAAAAAAGCAGATCTTATTATGAGTAATAAGATATTTGGTCATCTATTAAATATAAGACTGAGTGAAAGACCAGCATCAACAGGTCAGTTTGTCAGTAGATTACAATCTTTTCAAAGTGTAAGAGAGTTTCTTACAAGTGCAACTATTGCAACACTTGTAGATATTCCATTTGCTTTATTATTTGTATTTGTGATCTATTATTTCTCAGGAGCAATAGTATGGGTAAGTTTAACAACAGTTATTCTTATCGTTGCTTTTTCGTTTTTTATTCAAAAAAGAATCAAAGGTCTTGTTGGAAAAGCTGCTAATGAAGAGCAGATAAGACAGACAACTTTAACTGAAACTGTTGCAGGATTAGAGATCATTAAAAGTGTGCGTGCTCAAAACCGTATGAGAACCCATTGGGATGATGCTCTTAATCAGACATTGTATTATGGAGAAAAATCACAATATTTATCCCAAGTTGCCAATTTAGTAACTGGATTGATGTCTAAAGCTTCAAATATTGCTTTAATTATTGTAGGGGTGTATCTCTCTATCGAAGGTGATCTTACTATGGGTGGGATCATTGTAGCGATGATGCTTCAATCTCGTGTGATCGCTCCTATTTCAAAAGTAGTTTCTATGATAATTAAATATGATCAAACAGTGCTTGCATTTAAAGATATTGAAGATATTATGAAAATGGAAGTTGAGAGAGAAAATAAAAGCTATTTAAGTCGACCTGATCTTAAAGGAGATATTGAGTTTAAAGATGTGACATTTGCTTATAAAGGGGCAAACTTTGATACATTAAAAAACATTAATCTTACGATCAAACAAGGGGAAAAAGTTGCTATTCTAGGAAAAATAGGTTCAGGAAAGTCAACTTTAGCAAAACTTATTATGAACCTTTATGTTCCAAGTAATGGATCAGTTTTAATAGATAAAACAGATATTAGACAAATTGATCCAGTAGATTTAAGAAAATCTATTGGGTATGTACCACAAGAGCCATTTTTATTTATGGGATCAGTTAAAGATAATATTGTGATTGGGGAGCAATTTGCTACTGATGAAGAGATACTTGAAGCTGCTAAGGCTGCAGGGGTTCATGACTTTTTAGGAAAACATGAATCGGGATATGATCTTTTAGTAGGTGAGAGAGGTGAAGGTTTAAGTGGAGGGGAGCGTCAAGCTATTACTTTAGCAAGAGCTATTCTTACCAAACCCCATTTTATGATCTTGGATGAACCGACAAACTCTATGGATAGACAAACAGAACACGCATTTTTAAAAAACATGAAAACTCTTATGGCAGATGAGACTCTTATCGTTATTACCCATAAAATGTCTACTTTAAGTTTGGTTGATAGAGTAATTGTAATCGATAATGGAAAGATCGTAACAGATGGTCCAAAATCTTTAGTATTACAAAGAAAAGAGGAAAACAGTGGAAACAACTAAAGAAGCAGAACAAGATATAGGTTTCGTTCATTCTTCGTATGGACACTATTTTGATAAACCTAAAAAAAACGTAGACCTTATCTTTTTTCTTTTAATGTTTTTAATTATTGGACTGATTGCTTGGGCTATGGTAGCTGAAGTTGATGAACTTACTCGTGGAGAGGGAAAAGTAATACCATCAAATAAGATTCAAAAAGTTCAAAATCTTGATGGTGGTATTATTTCAGAGATTTTGATTAAAAGTGGTGAGCATGTAGAAAGTGGTCAAGCATTAATGAAAATAGATACAACAAGATTTGAAGCTTCTTTAGATGAAGTCAAAGATGAAAGATTAGCACTTTTAGCAAAAAAAGCAAGATTGAATACACAACTTTCATATAATCCAAGAAAAAAAATGCCTACAATAGATTTTCCAAAAGAGGTTCGTGGACAAAAGCAGATCATTAATGTTGAGAAAAAAGTATTTAAAAATAATATTGATGAGCACAGAAGTTCTTTAAAAATTTTAGAATTACAATTTGAACAAAAAGTACAAGAGAAAAGAGAGATCCTATCAAAAATTTTTCAATTGAAGAAAAGCTTAGAATTGGCTAGTAGACAATTAACTACTATTGAAAAGATGGTACGATCTGGTTCAAAATCTAGAGTTGAGCTTTTAAACATGCAAAAAGAGGTGAATCAGCTAGAGGGTGATCTTAAAGCATCACAGCTTGCATTATCGCGTTCAGAACTTTCAATCTCAGAAGCTGAGAATAAGATCATAGAAAAAGTAAAAACCTTTCGATCTGAATCATATAAAGAGATGCAAGAGGTTGATATCTTACTCAATAAAATAGAATCTAGATTAGTCTCTGAATCTGACAAATTAGAAAAAACAACCATACGATCACCAGTGAACGGTATAATTAAACAGATCAATATTAATACTATTGGTGGAGTTGTAAAATCAGGAATTGATCTAATAGAGATCGTACCTGATAGTGATATTTTATTGGTTGAAGCGAAGATTGATCCTAAAGATATTGCTTTTATCTCTCCTGCTCAAAAAGCGATCGTAAAATTTACAGCGTATGATTTTACTGTGTATGGTGGTTTAGATGGAAAAATTATTGAGATCTCTGCAGATAGTATAAAAGATACTGAAAGTAAAGATGGAAAAAACTATTATCAGATTATTGTACAAACTGATAAAAGTTATTTGGAAAGAGATGGTGAGAAACTGCCAATTATCCCAGGAATGGTGGCAAGTGTTGATATTGTAACAGGAAAAAAGACTATTATGGATTTTTTCCTAAAACCGATCATCAAAATAAAAAAAGGGTCATTACATGAAAGATAAGTTTAATTTATCGCAAGGAGAGAAACAATGAAAACTTTATATATTTTTTTAGTTATTGCATCTATCATATTGGGTGGATGTTCACAAAAAGAACCAATAGAAGTGGCATCAACTGATGGGAATCAAGAAGTAGAAGCTACTACTTCTCAAAATCCATTGGCATTGCATGATGCAGTTCGTTCAAATGATCTAGAGCAAGTACAACAATTAGTATCCAATCAAAGTGATATAAACTTTAAAGATGAATATGGATATACCCCTTTACATATTGCAGTAAGACTAAAACAATATGAGATAAGTGAATATCTGATTCAAAGTGGTGCTGATGTAAATAGTACTGATAAGTATAAAGATACTCCTTTATTAGATACCACAAGAGATGATTATACTGATCTTTCAAAACTTCTCATTTGTAATGGTGCAAAAAAAGATGTTGTGGATAGATATGATATGACACCACTTTCATATAGCACTAGAAACAACGATGAATTGATCACGGAGATGTTACAAGCTACTGATATGATCACATATTGTAACAATACTGCTGTAGTAGAGAAAGAACCTGTTGTAGCAGAGGAAGTACCAGAGCCAGAAACATATGCAGTAGAACCAGTAGTTGAAGAGAATGAGAATATACCACTTGCGATGGCTCCAGAATTTAAAGGTTTATATGAGGCTTTATATGAAGAGTTTGAACCTGACTTTGAGCCTTGGAATGCTGAACTTACAAAAGATGATCTATTATTTAGATTTAATAACCCTGTTGCATTATTTGAAAAAGGGAAAGAGAATTTAAAACCTGGATTTAAAAGTATTTTGGTAGATTTTGTTCCAAGATATTTAAAAGTTCTTGCGGAGTATAGAGACAATATCAATGAAGTAAGAGTAGAGGGGCACACATCTTCAGAATATAGTTCAGCAAAGTCTGAAGAGCAAAGATATCAAAAAAACAAAGTATTATCACAAAAAAGAGCAGATAATGTAAAAGAGTATATTATTGAAGTGATTATGGCTAGTAACAGTATGGATATTGAATGGGCAAGAGAGATCTTTCATGCATATGGAATGTCTTACGATAATTTAATTATCAATGCTGATGGTACAGAAAATAAAGAGGCTTCTAGAAGAGTTGACTTTAAGATTATAAGAAAGTGAAAGGATTAGAGATGAAAAAGATTCTATTAGGTTCTGTTTTTTTAATTGCATTATTTTCAGGGTGTTCACAAAAATCTGAATATGCAGTTATAGATGTAGGAAGTAAAGATGGTGTGGTAAAGAATGATTCTGATGTAGTAGTAAAACCTATCTTTCAAAGAGTTGGAACTTTAGAAGGAAAGCAAGAAAAATATGATCATCCAAATTATATAAACTTTCACTGGTTCCATGATAATGGGGAAGAAAGATATGCCGTTGTAAGAAATGTTCAAAATAAATATGGGATCATTGATCTTGAGGGAAATCTACTTGTAAAAGATCAGTATGATTCAATAGGGAGATTTTTTAATGGTTTTGCAAAAATAGAAACAGATGGAAAATATGGACTTATCAATAAAGATTTTGAAGTGGTGTTAGAGCCTATCTATGAAGATATTGAAGAGTTTGTTTATAGTGTTGCTTTAGTAAAACAAGATGGAAAGTTTGGATGTATCGATAATGAGATGAATGTTAAACTACAACCTGAGTTTGATAGAATCTATCTTCAAAGTGAAAGTATTAGACGTATTGAAGTGGATTCAAAATGGGGCTTTATTGATATGGAATGTAATGTTATTTCAAAACCAGTGTTTGAATATGCTTATGATTTTTCAAAAGGTTTAGCAAAAGTTAAATTAGAAGATAGATGGACATTTATGAAACCTGATGGGACACTACTTACAAGAAATATTTTTAACGCTGCAGATAATTTCTAAAAACTTCATTCAGACTAAGCACTTAAATTTTAAAAAAGTGCTTGGTTTTTCATTTAAAAAATAATCAATCTTAAATATCCTTTATTGTTATACATAGCCTATTTAAAGGCTAAATTATAAAAAAACTTTTCTAAATAAATAATATTTAATCTGAAATTAAGAATTGGAGAGA
>CBETOJ010000122.1:0-5523 GCA_965537725.1 uncultured Campylobacterales bacterium
AAACTTTTATTTAAGTTTAGCTTTTTTTATATAAAAATAACTAATATCAGTTTAACTTTAAAAGTGCTACTATACACTTTAACTTTTTAACAAAAGGACTTCCATGAAACATCTTTTACTCACTCTTGTGTTTTTCACCTCACTCTTTTCAAACGACGGCTTCTTAGAACCAGAACAAGCCTTCAAAGCCTCCCTAGAAGAGAAACAAGATAGTATTGAATTTGAAATCAAACTCGATAAATCAATTTACCTTTATGATGAATTTTTAAAAGTATCTATTACTAAACCACAAGTAGTAGATTTAACAAAAGAGTTAGCAATAAAAGACCCAGTTGAATATGATGGGTTTCAAGTTCACTTTAAAGAAGTAGTTCTATCAGTTCCAAAATCTTTAATAGAAAGTAAGATTGGAGCAGGGAAAGCTTATGAATTAGAGTTTGCTTTTCAAGGATGTTCTAAAGCTGGACTTTGTTATTCCCCTATGTCTAAAACCTTTACTTCAGGTGGAAGTGCTGTAGCTGATGTAAAAGAAGAGACTAAAGCTATAGCTCCTGTTGCAGCTGAACCTAAAAAAGAAGTAGCTAGTGAATCATCTGCACCAGCTAATGAAACAGATAGTATTGCTGCAACCTTACAAGGTGGAAATGTAGTATTAGTCTTAGCTACTTTCTTTGGCTTTGGATTACTTTTAGCTATGACTCCTTGTATCTTCCCTATGATACCAATCCTCTCATCTATCATAGTACAACAATCAAATAACCAAGGTGGAAAGATGTCTGCGAAACAAGGACTCTTTTTATCTATTGTATATGTACTTGCTATGAGTATGGCATATACTCTTGCAGGGGTATTAGCAGGATTATTTGGAGCAAATCTTCAAGCTGCTTTACAAAACCCATATGTGATTATTGCCTTTGCTGGTATCTTTGTAGCATTAGCTTTTTCTATGTTTGGATATTATGAGATAGGACTTCCTGCATCATGGCAAAGCAAATTAAATAAAACAAGTGAAGAGGGAAGTAAAAAAGGTGGAGTTGCTGGGGTTGCTATTATGGGATTCCTTTCAGCTTTAATTGTAGGACCTTGTGTTGCACCACCACTTGCAGGTGCTTTAATATACATTGGACAAACAGGTGATGCAGTATTAGGTGGAGCTGCACTGTTTGTGATGAGTTTAGGGATGGGAGCACCATTACTTCTTATAGGACTTGGAGCTGGAAAGTATATGCCAAAACCTGGTGGTTGGATGGAGCAAGTTACAAGAATCTTTGGTATTGTGATGCTTGCTATTGCTTTATGGATGTTAGAGAGAATCATTAGTGATACTTTATTTATGTTCTTAAGCTCAATTCTTCTTATTGGAACAGCAGTATATATTAGCAACTTTAAACACCTTATAGTAAGAACTATTACAGCTATACTTTTTATCTATGGAGCACTAATCTTTGCAGGGGCTCTTAGTGGAAGTACCAATGTACTTGATCCATTAGAATCATTAAAAGGTGGAGGAACTACAACTGTAGTATCTAACTCACACAAAGATTGGAAATATATTAAATCAGTTGAAGAATTAGAGCAGATAGTAGCCAATGCTGATAAACCTATTATGATAGATTTTTGGGCGAGTTGGTGTGTAAGTTGCAAAGAGCTTGATAATATTACTTTTAAAGATGAAAGAGTATTAAATGAGCTTTCAAAATATGATGTCTATAAAGTAGATGTGACTAAAAATACTCTTCAAGATAAAGAGTTAATGAAAAAGTTTACTCTATTTGGTCCACCTGCGCTTATTTTTTATGAAAATGGGAAAGAGATTACTACAAAAAGAATTGTTGGGTATAAGACACCTGATGAGTTTTTGAAGATTGTGAAGTAAGAGTTTAGATAAGCTTAATGGATTTACTCAACTATATTGAACGTGGAGGTGTAATAGTCTATATCCTAATAGGGATGAATATTATAGGATTTACTATTATGCTTTGGAAGAGCTTTGTAGTCTTTTTTGCTAGGATCAATCTAGAAAAAATATCACATGAGCTTTTAAAAGAGCTTCATGTAACAAAAGAGTATCAAATAGCAGGGATCCATGCAAGTGTTGCACTTCATGTAAAAAAACTAGAAGCTGGATTAAATACTGTCAAACAAATTGCTTCTATCTCTCCACTTTTAGGACTTCTTGGAACAGTTATAGGGATACTTAACTCTTTTGATAGTATCTCTCACCTTGGACTTGGAGATCCTAGTGTATTTTCAAGTGGGATTAGTATCGCACTTATTACTACAGTTGCAGGACTTATTGTAGCTATTCCACACTATATAGGATATAACTACTTTATGGGAGCACTTGATAGTATAGAGGTAAAACTAGAAAACTCTCTTATAGAAAAACTTCAATGACACGTAAAAAAAGAGACACCCTTAGTCCTGATCTTACACCACTGATCGATGTGGTTTTTATTTTACTTATCTTTTTTATTGTAAGTTCTGTTTTTAAAAAAGAAGAACTTGCTCTAGTACTTGATCTACCAGCTTCAAGTGCAACAGAACATGAAGTGGAACCAAAACAGTTAAATATAGAACTCTCCCCTACTTCTTTAGCATATCTAGGAAAAGTGATCACTTTTGAAAATCTAAATACGGAACTTCAAAAAGTAGTACAAAAAGATAAACCAGTAATTGTACGAATCGATAAAGATGTAAAATATGAGCGTATCGTAAAGGTACTTGATCTACTTCAAAAATATTCCCTTACCAACCTTGCTTTGGTAACTGAAGAATAATTTGGTACAATAAATTTTTAAAATAAAGGATAAAAAACATGGCAACAGCAAGTGCAAGACATATATTAGTAGAAGACCAAGAAGCGTGTCAACAACTCAAAGACAAGATTCTTAATAGCGAGACAACTTTTGAAGAAGCAGCAAAGGAGTATTCACAGTGTCCATCAGGTGCACAAGGTGGAGACCTTGGAACATTTCCTGAGGGGATGATGGTACCTGAGTTTGATAAAGTGGTATTTAATGATGAATTAAATGTGGTACACGGTCCAATCCAAACACAATTTGGATGGCATCTTTTAGAGACAACTTCAAGAGAAGACTAAAAAGGTTTCTTATGGCAAAGTCAAAAGAACATAGTCTAGATATCTCAGCAAAATTGAATATGCAAGATATGAAAGATGCAGTTATTCAAGCCCAAAAAGAGGTTGATACTAGATATGACTTTAAAGGTATCCCAAAAGAATACGATCTCAATCTTGGTGCAAAAGTAGTAACACTTTTAACTGCAAGTGATCAAAAGATCGATGCGATGAAAGATATTTTGATCTCAAAGATGAACAAACGGGGAGTTCCAATTAATGCATTAGAAGAAGTAACAGCTGATCATGCAAGTGGTGGAAATAGAAAGTTTACGTATAAAATAATCGATAGTATTGAAAAAGATGAAGCAAAAAAGATCCAAACAGAGATTAAAAACCTAAAACTTAAAGTAACATCAGCTAATCAAGGTGATGAGATACGAGTAAGTGGGAAAAATATAGATGATCTTCAAAAGGTGATGAAACACTTAAAATCACTTGATTTTAAAGCTCCTTTAGTCTTTGATAACTTTAGATAATTAGGTAATTTTATTACCTAATTACACTTTCCATTCTAAGTAAAACAAACTTTACAAAATACTTATGAGCCTCTTTAAATATTTTATGTTAAACTTATCTTAAAAATTAAAGGATAGTTTTGAAAAAGCTCATAGGATTACTTTTTATCAGTTCTATTATTTATGGAGCTGATCATTATACAATCGAGCCACTTGGAAAAATGCAAGAAGATCGAATAAAAAAGTATAGTTCTCTTGGAAAAGCACTTTTAAATGCTCCAAAAACGCAATATAGTGATTATATTATAGGAGGGAGTTTAGGAGTTCGTACCAAATTTGATACTATTAGTATAGATACTGTAGCCTATGGGGTAGGAAGGCTCCATAAAAAAAGTTCTGATCCTTATAAAAATGAAAATACTTTTTATGATAATCATACAAATGGTTTTCTCTATTTGGGAGAGCTTAATATCAAAAAAGAGTTTGATAAACACTCTGTTAAAATTGGACGTCAAACTTATGATACTCCACTTGTAAATCAAAACTAAAGAATTACACAAAACTCATTTGAAGGGATCAATTATAACTATAAAGATGGAAACTTTGAGTTTAAAAGTCTCTATTTTTATAAAATGGCTTCTTCATCTTTGGCAAACAACGTCCCTTTTAATCATAAATATGGATTTATCGGTTATGGATTAGGATATGATACAAGTGATTTTGAAAATCTTTCTACCCATCTTATAAACCAAGACCTCTCCACAAATGGTGCGATACACTTTGAAGTAAAATATGGGGAAAAAGATAGTTATATTGCCTTTGAAAATTTATTTGCAGATAATTTTTTTAATACAACTAACATTACTTTAGCATATAATCTTTATAGCTTTTATTTTAAACTTGGTTTGCTCTCTCAGATATCTGTTGGAAAAGATCATATGGAAAACTATATTGAAGAGACACAACAAGGTAAAAATCTCAAAGCCCAACACTATCATGGTCAGATAAAATATCAAAAAGATAACTTTATAGCAGCATATAGTATCGCTTACACTCCGTATAATGAAGAGAGTATCTATAGTGGTACCTTTTTTAGTCCCTTTTCCAATAAACCCTCACTGGTAGTAGGGATGAATACAAACCATGCAACAATTGCAGATACCACTTCTCATAAGATCGCTGCTTTATATAAAGGTCTAAAAGCTGGTCAAATCCCTTTAGTCCTAATTGGTGGATATATCAATTATGATATAGGAAAACATAATGGGCTGAGTCCTGATCCCCTAGATACCTCTGAGTGGTACTTTCATTTGCAAGGATACTTTTCAAAGAGTCTCAGTACGACCCTTCGATACTCCTATGCAAAAAATATTGATCCCCTTAGAGAAAAAACTAGAAGCACTATGTTTTATATAACGTATGAGTTTTAAGAACTAAATTCTATTTTTTAGTCTTACTTCCCTTCTTCTTTTTCCATCTTCAAAACGTCTTTTGCACTCATCGGTTTGAGGCTCTAGTGGTGGTACTGGTGTAGGTTTTTTATCATCACCTAAAGCAACCATAGTAAAATAACAAGTATGGGTATGAGTCACAATCTTTTTTTGAATATTTTCAGAGATCACTTTGATCCCTATCTCCAAAGAAGTGGTTCCTGTATAATTCACATGCGCAAAAAAAGTCACAAAATCACCTACATAAATAGGGTGTTTAAAAAGTACTTTATCCACAGATAGGGTAACAACATAATGCCCACAATATCTAGTAGCACAGGCATAAGCGATCTGATCAAGGTATTTTAAAAGCTCCCCTCCATGAACATGCCCTGTAAAGTTTGCTTTATCTGGTGTCATCAACACACTCATCTGCATAGAAGCCAAATTTGTATTTAATACATTACTTTCCCATTTTTACTCCAAATATATAATA
>CBETOJ010000123.1:0-5507 GCA_965537725.1 uncultured Campylobacterales bacterium
TTAGATATAATAACTTTTACTATAATAAATAAAGGGTTTACCGTGAGCACTAAGAGAAATATAATTAATGAAGAATTTAAAGATGAAGAAGAGATAGATACCCATAAAAAGAAAAAACACAAACCTGATAACTTTCTAAGAGAACGAAAACATATGAAAGAAAAAGGGAATAAGGTTCAAATTTGGGTTAAAAAAGAGACTTTAGAATATGAAAAAGAACTCACAACACTTCAAATAGAACTTTTAAAGTTTCAAAACTATGTAAAAGATCAAGGATTAAAGGTTCTTATGCTTTTTGAAGGACGAGATGCGGCTGGAAAAGGTGGAACGATAAAAAGAATCACAGAGCATCTTAATCCTAGGGGAGCTAGAGTAGTAGCTCTTGGGAAACCAAGTGATACTGAAAAAACACAATGGTACTTCCAAAGATATGCTGAACACTTACCAAGTGCAGGTGAGATAGTTTTATTTGATAGATCTTGGTATAACCGTGGTGGAGTTGAACCAGTTATGGGATTTTGTACTCCTGAAGAGCATCATGAGTTTTTAAGAGAAGTTCCTCAATTTGAAGATATGTTGGTAAAATCTGGCATTATTCTTTTTAAATTTTATTTTTCTGTTTCAAAAAAAGAGCAAGCAAAAAGATTTAAACAACGTGAAACTGATCCTTTAAAACAATATAAATTGAGTTCTGTAGATAAAGAATCTCAACAGCTATGGGATAAATATACTATTGCAAAATTTTCAATGCTTATGGCGTCGAACACAGATTCTTGTCCGTGGACAATCATTAGAAGTGACAATAAGAAAAAAGCAAGACTCAATTGTATCAAACATATTTTAAATAGAGTTGATTATCCAGATCAAACAAAAGCAAAGCATAATATTGAAGATCCTGAAATAGTGATTAGTGGTAATGAAGAGATTAAACTTATGGAAGCTGAAAACTCTTTTGCAAAGGTGTTATAATGAACTTAAATGAATTTGAAAGAACAAAATATACAGGACTTTATAAATCGATAGAAACCCACCCTACTTTTGGAAAAAAATATGTGGCAAGGTTTCAGCTTAATAAAAAAAGATATATGAAAGTTTTAGGATATGATAAAGCAGATAATTTAACAGATCTGAAAGCTTTTGGATTATTAGAAGATTATAAAAAAAGCCTCTCTCGTGGAAATAGTCCAGCAAAAGCATCTAAAGTGATCACAAAGCAGAATCAAACAAAACCAATTAAAAAAGAGGCTATAGAAGCTATTAAACAAACAGACTCTAAAACAGCTAATAAAATTGAAAAACTTGAAAAGGAAAATAAGTTCTTTAAAGAGCTTTTAGGAAACTATAAAGCTGTAGATCTTGAAACACTTCAATTAGGAATCCAAAAGATCTATGATAATGCTCAATTACAACAGTATCAAATAGAACTTATTAAGATGCAAAACTATCTTGAAAAAACTGGAAAAAAGATGATCATTCTTTTTGAAGGAAGAGATGCTTCAGGAAAAGGTGGAGCAATTAGACGGATGACACGATATATGAATTCACGTCATTATCGTGTAGTTGCTCTTGGAAAACCAACTGATACACAAAAAGGACAATGGTTTTTTCAAAAATATATTGAGCATTTCCCAACTGGTGGAGAGGTAGTTCTATTTGATAGATCTTGGTATAACCGTGCGATGGTAGAGCCAGTATTTGGATTTTGTACACAAACACAATATGAAATCTTTATGGAAGATGTTGTAAATTTTGAACATGATCTTGTTCGTCAAGATATTGTTCTTGTGAAGCTTTATTTTAGTGTATCAAAAGCTGAGCAACTAGCAAGATTTGAAAGTAGAAGAACAAATCCACTCAAACAATGGAAGCTTAGCGAAGTAGACCTTCAAGCACAAGATCTTTGGGATGAGTTTAGTGAGAAAAAATATGAGATGCTTAAACGTACTCACTCACGTAGTGCTCCATGGAATATTGTAAGAAGTGATGATAAACATTTAGCACGTATGGAAGCTATTAAAATAGTATTAAATAGTATTGATTATGATGATAGAAACTATTCACTTGATTTTGAACCAAATGATGATGTTAATATCTCTGTGCAAAAAGAGCTTGCTCGTATGAGAAAGAGAAAAGATTACTAGAGTTTTTAGCTTTAATCAATTTTTGTATTGATTAAAGCCATTTTCTCATCTATACTCTTATTTTTTCTAAGATTGTATCAATCCCTTTAAATCCACTATCAATACCACCAAAAATAGTAAACTCTTTAAGATTCATACCACAAAAGTTAATAATTTGTTCTTTAAACATATTTTTCAATCTTCTATTTGCATCTGTAAGAGTATAATAGAATTTTGGTGCTCCAGTAGTTACAAATACTTTTACATCTTTACCTTCTAAAAGCCCCTGTATTTTCCCTCTACATATAAAAAGGCAAAGCCTGAAGAAAAGTTCCAATCAAAGAAGTTTTTTAGTATGGCAGGCATACTTCCCCACTAATACGGAAATACAAAAACTATCTCATCTGCTTTTTTTATCTTCTCTTGATAATATTTCATCTGCGGAGTTGTTTCTATACGATATGGATCATCTGTATATGTAAAAAAAGCTTGTTGATTTTCATCTTTATAGAGGTCTATCATCTCAATATGATGATTTTCTTCTTCACTCAACTCCTTATATCTATTTGCTATAGCAAAAGATAAACTCTCTTTTTTAGGGTTTGCCACAATAATTAAAATATTTTTCATAATAACTCCTTTTTGTACCATATAGTACAAAATTAAATAAAAAAAATTACACTAATAACTCTTCAACAAATAGCAGTAGATCATCTGCTACATTTAAGTCAATACCAGCTTGTAAAGAAGCTATAATACCTGTATATAAAGTAAGATAACGTACTGCTAATAGGTTTGATTGTAGTTTTTGAATAAAATCATTCAGTATTCCATATTTTTTATATGATTCTTTTCCGCAATCTATAAGTAAACATCCTTTGAGTTTTCCAGATTTGTTCGCTGTATCTATATCATATTTTATAATAGAAACTAATGTGTTTTTTACTCCTATTTCTTTTTTTAATTCTCTAAGCAATATAAATGTTTCTTTTTTATAAAGCTCTAATGATAAAAAGAACACCTCCTCTTTTGATTGAAAGGTTCGGTAAAAACTGCTTTTTTTAATCCCCATCGCAACTAATAAATCATCTAAACTTGTTCCCTCATAACCATGTTCCCAAAAATGGTTCATAGCTAATTTGATCACCTCTTCTTTTTCAAAAGTTTTTGGTCTACCAATACTGTTTTTTATAGATTTATTTGCCATCATTGAATTCTAGCACTACTTGGTAGTTTTGTACTAAATAGTTTCAAATATAAAAACAGATGATATTAATCGATACAAAAATAGAATTTAGATATAATGGATTTTTACATGTATAAGTTTCATGCATATATTATTTAAAGGAAATATTCTATTAAATGGCTCTCATTGATCTTCAAAAAATAAATAAACAATACGATATAAAAGTAATTCTAAAAGATGTTGATTTTACCCTCTTAGAGGGGCAAAGAATTGCCGTAATTGGTCAAAATGGACAGGGTAAATCTACTCTAATGAAAATCATCACTGGTGATGTGGAGCCTGATAGTGGAGAAATTGCTATTGATAAGTCTATAAAAATAGAGATGTTAGAACAGCAGCCTAAGTTTCAAAGTGGAATTAGTGTAAGAGAAGCGATTGAAGCACAACTTGTGGAAATAAAACAGGCAAAAGATGAGTTTGAAAAGATCACTTTAAAGCTTAGCAGTGATTTTGAAAATAAAGAGCTTTTAGTTAAGCAAGCTGAGCTTACTACATATCTTGATCTTCATAATGCTTGGGATATAGATAATAAGGTTGAGAGAGTTTTACAAGAGTTTCAACTCAAAGAGTATGAAGATAAAGATGTGACTCTTTTAAGTGGGGGTGAGCAAAGAAGAGTGGGACTTGCTGCACTTCTTTTAAAAAAACCAGATATTCTTTTACTTGATGAACCTACAAACCACCTTGATGTATATATGGTAGAGTTTTTAGAACAAGTTTTATTAAAAGAGAAATTTACCCTTTTATTTATCTCACATGATAGATATTTTATTGATAATATTGCTACAAGTATTCTTGAAGTAGAAGATGGTGAGCTTCGTAAGTTTGATGGAGGATATACAAAATATCTTGATGCAAAACAAAAGATACTTGAAAATATGCAAAAAGAGCATGAAAACTTAGTACGACAACTCCGAGCAGAAGCCCATTGGATGCAACATGGGGTAACTGCTAGAAGAAAAAGAAATGAAAGAAGAAAAGCAGAATATTTTGAACTTAAAAAACAGGTAAAAAGTAATCCTGGAAGAATAAAAAAGATGACTGTAGATCTAGAGAGAGAACAACAATCATTTCAAAATAGTGGTGAAAATAAGAATAAAAGAAAGATGCTTTTTGAGATAGATAATATCTATAAAAAACTTGGGAATAAAGAGCTTATCAAAGATTTTACCACTAGAATTTTACAGCGTGATACTATAGCAATAGTAGGACCAAATGGAGCTGGAAAATCAACTATTTTAAAAATCCTTCTAGGTCGTATGGATATAGATAGTGGAAAAATAAAACAAGGTGATTTTAAAATAGGATATTTTGATCAACATCGAGAGATGCTTGATGATGATAAAACTATCATGCACACTTTTTGTCCAAATGGTGGAGACAGGGTTGAGCTGAATGATGGTAGAAATATGCATGTGTTTGGGTATCTTAAAAACTTTCTTTTTCCTAAAGAGTATCTTGATAAAAAAGTAGGAGTTTTAAGTGGAGGAGAGAAAAATAGAATTGCTCTAGCTCTTTTATTTACTAAAAAATATGATCTACTTATTATGGATGAGCCGACTAATGATCTTGATATCCCAACAATTAATATCTTAGAAGAGTATCTTATGAACTTTACAGGAGCACTTCTTTTTGTAAGTCATGATAGATATTTTGTAGATAAGATTGCTAAAAAGCTTTTTGTTTTTGTAGGAAATGGTCATATTATGGAGAGTTTCCAACCTTACACTGAGTATTTAGAGATTGAAAAAGAGATTAAAGAGCTTCATTTATTAGAAACTGAACTTGCTACTGAACAAAAACAAATAGAAGTAAAAGCTGAACCTAAGAAACAAACAAAACTAAGTTATAAAGACCAAAGAGAGTATGATCTACTTCCAAATGAGATTGAAGAGCTTGAAGAGAAAATAGAAGTGTTAAATGAGTGTATGTCTAATCCTGAATGTTATCAAGAGAAAGGATTAGTTGCTTTAAGTGGTGAACTTGAAGCTCTAAATGAAACCTATGAGCAAAAAGTTGAAAGATTCTTAGAGCTTGAAGAGCTCCAAGAGAGTTTCAACTAAAACTCATAAATATAAAGATGTTTGTGGTGTCTTAGGTCATACCACATAGATTTTTTAGCTATCATTAATGGTATTACA
>CBETOJ010000124.1:0-5484 GCA_965537725.1 uncultured Campylobacterales bacterium
TTTAAAAACACGAGCTGCTGGAAATAAAAACTTTGTGGAGGTTCATTTAGTCTTTGATTGTTTAATTACTTTAATGGAAGCACATAGGGTTTCTGATCGAATAGAAGATGAGATCAAAAAAATTGACACTTCAAGAGAATGGATCATTAATATTCACATGGATCCTTATGACGATTCAGATATTAATAATTAAGAAAAGTGTATAATCGAAAAATTTAATAACATATAAAATAGGATAATAAAATATGGCAATAAGTTGGATGCAAAGACATAAAAAGTGGTTGATTGTGACTATTTGGATAAGTACGATCGCTTTCGTTGGAGCTGGTTTTGTTGGATGGGGTAGTTATAACTATGGAAAATCTGATGGAGCAGTTGCAGTAGTTGGAGACAAAGAGGTACCAATGGCAGATCTCCAACATGAATATAGCAGTCTTTATGCCCAATATCAAAATATGTTTGGTGGAAAATTCAATCAAGAGATGGCAAAACAACTTGGAGTTGAACAAGCTGCTCTTCAAAGAGTGATCAATAAATATCTTTTACTCAACTACGCTGAAGAGCTTGGTCTGCTTACAACAAATGAAGAGGTGATTGAAGAGCTTGTAAAGATCCCATCATTTCAAAAAGATGGAAAGTTTGATAAAAACACCTATATTCAAGTTTTAAAACAAAATAGAAGAACTGCTGCTGATTTTGAAGCACAACTCAAACAAGATATCTTAATCACAAAAGTACAAAAAATATTTGCACTAGAACCTAATACAAAAGAGCTTAACAACCTTGGAAATATTTTATTTAGTGAATCTAAAGTATCAATCAAGATCATTGATGGAGATGAGATCAAAATAAATCCTTCAATGGAAGAGCTTGAAAAATATTATGAAGAGCATAAAGAGCAATATAAATCCCCTGCTGGATTTGAAGTAGCGATCAAGAAAATAGAAAACCTTGAAAATACAGATCAAAAAGAGATGAAAAAAGTTGCACTAAGAGAATATCTTGCACTCAAAAAAGAGGAAAGTACTTTTAGTGAGACAAAAACTATTTATGATCTTACCACTCTTTTAGACCAAGAAAGCATAGAGACTTTTAATAAAGCTAGTGAGAATGAAATATTAAAACCTTTTTACAAAGATGAAAACTTTTATATTGTAAAAAAGATAAAAAATATCACTCCACAAGTATTACCATTTGATGCAGTAAAGTCTCAAATAAATAAAGCATATATCATTGCACAAAAAGAGAAAGAGTTAGAAGAAAAAGCAAAACAATCTTTAGAAAACTTTAGTGGAGTTGATATAGGATTTGTAAATAGAAATAGTGATGTAACTATTCAAGGTCTCTCAACTGAAGAGATAAACCAAGTGTTAGAGAGTATTTTCAAATCAACAAAACGAACCAACTATATTAATCTAAAAGATAAAGTAGTTGTCTATAAAATCGAAGATACAAAACTAGGATCTATGGATGATCAAAAAGAGAAGCTTGTACTTTCAACTATCCAAAACTATAAATCAAATGCCATATCTGAACAACTGTTAGAGCAGTTGCAAAATCGATATGAAATCAAATCTTATATGACAGAGTAAGGCCTTGAATAATTCTATTTTAGCTATCGACATTGGAACAACAAATATCATTGCTATTGTTGCCTCAAATGATTTTAGTAAAAAGATCAATATTTTAGGAGTTGGTCAAAGTAAAAGTGAAGGCTTAAAAAAAGGAAGCATTGTCGATATTGACCTTGCTAGTAGCTCTATTGATGAAGCAGTATCAACTGCACTCAATAGTTCAGGTACTCAAACAAAAAAAGCTACAGTTTCACTTAGTGGCGCAAATACAAAAACACTTATGAGCAATGGAGTAGTAAATATTCCAAGTGGTCAAATTACCCTTAATGATATTAAACAAGTACTAAAAATGGCACTTTATAATGCACAGGTGATCTCAGATTATGAAGTGATCCATGTATTACCTATCTTTTTTAGAGTAGATGATGGTACAACTATCTCAAATCCACTTAATATGAATGGATCAAGAATAGAGGTTTCAGTCAATATCATCACGGCAAAAAAAACAGCACTTACAAATATACGAAATGCCCTACAAAGAATCAATTTAGAAGTTGATAAATTTGTTTTATGTGGATATGCAAATGCTATCTCAACACTCGATGATGATCAAAAAAAACTTGGAGCTTGTGTGATCAACCTAGGTGGAGCAACTACTCAGTTTGTGGTACAAAAAGGCTCTACAATTGTTTATAATGAGTTTCTACCAATAGGAAGTGAAAATATCACCAATGATATCGTCTCAACTTTTCACACTCCATATAGTGCTGCAAATATGATCAAAAAACAATATGCTACACTTTTACCATATAGTGATAAAGAGAATGAACAAAATATCAAAAAAGTAAAGCTTCCAACACTTGGAAATGAGAGTGAATCAAAAGAGATCGCACTAGAACAGATCCAACCGATCATCCATGCAAGAATCGAAGAAACACTTTCTATTATTCATGATAGACTTCTTGATAGTGCTGCGATTGAAAGTATTGATGGTGGAGTTATTTTAACTGGTGGTATGAGCTATATCCCTGGGATCAAAGAGCTTGCTTCTAAAATATTTAACAATATTCCAGTAAAAGTAGCAAATCCTAAAAATATCCAAAATGGATATATCAATTTTAATTCTCCAAGTATGTCTACAATTGTAGGATTATTACTGTATGAACTTGATTGTGAGAATACTTTTGAACTTGATAGTAATAGCAATTTACGTCAACTATTGACTCAAAAAACAATGCCTCAACCTCAGATGCAAACACAGCAAGAAGAAACTCCGATAATGCATGAAAAACATGAAAATGATACCTTATCAAATATACAAGATATCAAGAAAGTACCAAAAAAAGAGCCAAAAAAAGGTTCCTTTAGTGGTATGCTTGATAAGTTAGCGAAATGGATATAAAATGGATGATAATCTTTTTAGTGAAGAAAATATAAAAATACAAAGACCATCAAAAGTTTTAGAACAAAATGCAGCAAAAATTGCTGTAGTTGGAGTTGGTGGTGGTGGTTGTAATATGGTCAACCATATGATTAGTGAGGGTGCTCACAAGATCGACCTTATTGCAGCCAACACTGATCTTCAAGTTTTAAATCTCTCTAAAGCTCCTAAAAAGATCCAAATGGGAGTTGAACTTACCCGTGGGCTTGGAGCTGGGATGCGTCCTGAGATTGGTAGAGACTCAGCTCTTGAAAACTATCAAGAGATAAAAGAGTCTTTAGAGGGCGCTGATATTGTATTTATCGCAGCAGGTCTAGGTGGAGGAACTGGAACAGGAGCAGCAGCTGTTGTAGCAAAAGCTGCCAAAGAGGTTGGAGCTTTAACTGTTTCTGTTGTTACAAAACCTTTTAAATGGGAAGGAAAGAAAAGAACTGGACTTGCTAATCTTGGGCTTGAAGAGCTTAAAAAAGTAAGTGATTCTATTATCATTATCCAAAATGACAAGCTTCGAAATATAGTAGAGCAAAATATCGGGATGAAAGATGCTTTTAAAGTAGTAGATGATGTACTCTACCAAGCAGTAAATGGTATGAGTGAAGTGATCTTAAAGCCAGGAAGTGATGATATCAATGTAGACTTTTCTGATGTAAAGACTATTATGCAGCATAAAGGTCTTGCACTTATGGGAATAGGAAAAGCAAAAGGTGACAATGCAGCTCATGAAGCACTAGAACAAGCTATTAAATCTCCGCTACTAGATGAGATCTCACTTGATGGTGCAAAAGGTATTATGATCCACTGGACCGTTAATCCAAATGTATCGATGTTTGCTATTGGTGATGTGATGGAAAATATCAATGATACTCTTTCAGGAAACCCTGAAATTATCTTTGGGACTACAACTGATGATAATATAGCAGTAGATGAGATAAAAATCACTATTGTTGCGACTGGATTTGAATCAACTGATGATTTTGAGATAGATGAAAATAGTGATACAAAAATATTACCACAAAGACAACAAAAGAAACCAATAGACAGTGAAAGTCAATATGACCTTCCACCTCTTATGAGAGGGTACGCTATAAAATATAGTTTAGAGAGTGAAAACAGTCCAACTGAGCTGTAAAACTACTCTTCAAATACGATAATATCGTATTGACTTTTTTTTACCACAAGAGCCTTTGACATCTCATTTGGCTCTTTTGCTTTAAGCTCTTCTACATACACTTCAAGCTGTCTAATTCTTGCTTCAAGTTTTAAGATCTTATTGACCCCAGCTATATTCACACCATCTTCTCTAGTTAAGGAGAGGATATTTTTAATATTATCTATATCCTCTTGGGAATAAAGTCGAATCTTCCCACTTGTTCTACTTGGAGTTACTAATCCTTCCCTTTCATACTGCCGTAATGTTTGAGGATGAATACTAAGAATTGTAGCAACTTCACTTATTAGATACACTGGTTCACAATAAGACTTTCCAAACTCCATAGATCTATACCTCCTGTGGTAATTTTTCCTCTAATACTTTTACAAGCTCTTCATCCATAGACTCTAACTTTGGAATCACTATATTTGCTTTTAAATATAGACTTCCTTTTTGTTTTGTTTTTCTATTGAGAGCTCCCATATCTTTTACACGAAATTTTTGATTTTGTTTTGTGTTACTTGGTACTTTTAACGTAATATCTTTTGTAAGTGTTGAAATCGTTACTTTACCACCAAATATGGCTGAACGTAAAGGGATATTAAAAGATTTTATAAGATCATCTCCATCTCTTTCATACTCATCACTTTCACTCACATTTAGAGTGATAATAAGATCTCCTCTTGGATATCCACTTGTTTGTCGACCTTTTCCTTTTGCACGTATCTTTTGTCCGCTTGCAACCCCCTCAGGGATCTTTATATCAAAAGTTTCACCATTGATCGATACATTTTTTACTCCACCTAAAATAGCTGTAGTAAAGTCAATAGAAAGGTTGGCACTAATATCTAGATCCGGTTCACTGAAGCCTGAGCCAAATGGATTTCCTGAGAAACCACTTGATCTAAAACCTCCGTCACCAAAGTTTCCACCACCAAAACCAGATGAAGAAAAGCCTCCACCCTCTCCAAACATTTGACGCAAGATATCATTGATATCAACTCCAGCACCCTGTCCTCGTGCAAAATCATGGAAGTTTTGCCCTCCAAACATTGCATCACCATGCATATCATATTGTGCTTTTTTCTCTTTATCACCTAACACCTCATACGCTGCATTGATCTCTTTAAACTTCTCTTCTGCCTCTGGCGTTTTATTGATATCTGGGTGATATTTTTTTGCTAATGTTCTATATGCTTTTTTAATCTCCGCTTCTGTAGCATTGTCATCTAAACCTAAAGTTTCATATAAACTTTTTCCCATTTTTAAAATTCCTTAATAATAAATAATTTTTTAATTTTTGGTATTATAACATAAAG
>CBETOJ010000125.1:0-5467 GCA_965537725.1 uncultured Campylobacterales bacterium
GATATAATAAAGCAAAATTTAAAAGTTGGTGCGTAAGACTATGGAAATAACCACAAGAGATTACGATGAGTTAGTTGACACTGAAGCAAAAGTGGATGTGATACTAGGTCATACTGATATTACTGTTAAAGACTTTCTTGATTTTTGTGAGGGAGATATTTTACCACTTAATAAACTTGCAGGTGAGGGTGGAGATATCTATGTAAATGAGAGAGTTATAGGTACAGGTGATATTATCGTAATAGATGAAAAGTTAGCGATCCGTGTTCAAGATGCAATGAGTGCAGAAAAAGTCGTAAACTTTTTCTTTGATGAACATTCTGTATAGGAGGATATTATGGCAGTTGATGGTGTAGTGACAAAAAGTGCAACGGGAATTGATGGTAATTCATATACAACAGCAGTTAGTAATGATCAATTAACAAGTGAAGACTTTTTAACTTTGATGCTAGAAGAGATGAAAATGCAAGATCCAACAAAACCTATGGATTCTCAACAGCTTATGGATTCTCAATTGAAAATGTCTCAGATAGATTCAAATATGAGAATGGCAGAATCTATGGAAGCATTGCAAGCTTCATATACAGCTTCTGCTTTATCTACGGCAGCAAATTTAATTGGAAATATTGTTGAAGATGGTTCAACGAATGAATCGGGTGAACTTTCATCATATAGTGTAGATACAGTTCAAAATATTGATGGAGAACTCTATGTAAATGCTTATGAAATAACTGGAATTGTCGATGCATTAGTTGATACAGAAAGTAAAGAATATGTTTTATATGATGCCGATGGATATATCTATGAATCTGATGGTGAGACAAAAACTGAATATAGAGTATCTTTAGGATCAGATGGAGGATTTACTTATAATGATGATGGGACTCTAAAAATTATAGATGAAGATAACGAAGTTGTCACTGATGAAGAGATAACTTCAAAATATTCTGTTGGAGGATCAGCATTTACCTATGCAGATGATGTTACTACTATTCCACTAGGAAATATTACAGAAGTGAGATAAAGGAAAAGTTATGGAAACTTCAATATCAAATGGTGTATCTGCCTTATTGTCATTTCAGACTGCTTTAGATGTAGAAGCGAATAATGCAGCAAACATAAAATCAACAGCATTTAAAACTGATACAATCTCTTTTGCTGATATGTTTTATGAAAAACAAGTAGGTTATGGGGTAAGTACTAATACACCAATAAAAGATTTTTCACAAGGGCAGCTAGTCCCTACAAATTCTGATTATGATTTTGCTATTGAGGGTGAAGGTTTTTTTACCTTACAACATCCAGAACAAGCAGAAAAAATCTTTTATTCAAGAGCTGGACAATTTAAAAGTGATAAAGATAACTATTTAGTAGATCCAAATGGTATGATTGTAATGGGTATAAAACCAACGGTCTCAGGTGATGTAATCACTTCAAGACATACAAATAATGTAGCTACTTCAGTTATTGATACAGGAGACTCTACAGTATCGATAAACACCTATATCAGCCAGTACTCAACATCAACAGCAAAAGTGGGATCAACAGGGAGTAGTGGGGATAGATTAAAAACAGAAGGGGCAAATAATACGGATATTGAAGAATTGATATATGAATATAATAATGCCTTAAAAGCATTTTCAATCAATCCAGTAGAAGGGGAAGATATATCAAAAGCTCAAGCTAGTGTCACTTATCCTTTATCTCAAACTATAGTAAATGAACAATATACTTTAGAGGTAGTAGTTGATGGAGTGAAGTTTCAGCAAAACTATGAAGAGAGTGCAGAGAAAACTTTACAATTATTATCTGATAAAGTAAATCAATTAGCTGGAGTTATTTCATTTTCAGACACAACAACAGGGGAATTGACAATAGAATCAATGATCCCAGGAAAAAACTTAAGTGTTACTCAAGCAAGAGCTAATAATAGCAATTTATTTATTAATCAAATATCTCAAGAAAGTGGTTCTGGTCAAAAGCTTATTGATGGGATCTATTCTGAACTTCAGGCTTTAGTTAATACAATTAACAATAAACTTGAAAGTGATAATGCTAGTTTACCAGTGGATGAGCAATTATCAGTTGAGGAGTTAGAAAATTTAAAAATTCACTTAGCGACAAATAGAAGTGAAATTAGAGATTTATCAAGTGGTGATCAAGTGAATTTTGAACCTATGGTATTAGATTTAAATCAATTGGGAATGAATAGTACTTTATATGAAAAACTAGTAAATGGAGATGTGACAACTGTAGCAGCATATCCTGGTATTACGAGTGAGGATGGAAAATTATATCTGACCGATGGTGATGCAAGGTTTTTAGTAGGAATGCTAGTTCCTGTAGATCTAAGTGATAAAACAATATTAAATCCTGAAGGGGATAATCTTTATTCTAATACTGATAATAGTATAGTTCCTTTTTATATTGAAAATATGGCAAAAGTGTATGGTGGGTATTTAGAGAATAGTAATGTTGATCTTTCTAAAGAGTTAGTAAATATATTGGCTTTTCAGAAAGCTTTTGAGGCTAATTCTAAATCAATAACTACTTCAGATGAGATGATGCAAACAGCATTAGGACTTAAGACTAATTAAACATAGTTAGTGCTTAAGTTTAAGTAACTTTTTTAAAGAGGTTATTTAAATTTGAGCATTGAAAGATGTTCGTAAACTAATAATAAAGGATACATCATGGTTGGAGCACTTTGGACAGGGATCTCAGGACTTGGGGGTTCACAAACAGGGCTAGACAATGAGTCAAATAATATCGCAAATGTTAATACTATAGGGTTTAAAGCTTCAAGAATTTCATTTGCAGATCAAATGTATCAAGATAAAATAGGTAAAGGGGTTACCTCTTTTGATGTTGAAAAGATGTATACTCAAGGAAGTCTTAAAATCACGGGTGTGTCTTATGATATGGCACTCTCTGGTGATGGATTCTTCCAAGTAAAAGATGGTTATGACACTTATTATACAAGAGCAGGAAATTTTCGTATGGGTGAGGGGGGTACATTAGAAGATGTTGCCCAAAATAAAGTCCAAGGTTGGGCAATGCAACCATTAACTGCAGATGACATCACTTCAACAGATCCTAATGCAACTTTTTTTACCAATGATTTTTCAAAACTACTTGGTAATAAAATAATTAGAGATACTACAACAATAGAGACGATAGCAACTAAGGCAACAGATTATACTACAACAGCAGTATCAGATAATGTAAATATTTATTCAGGTGCAGGATATAAGTCTGCTTCTACTAAAATTGGAGATATTGAAGCATTAATTACAGAGTATAATGCTGCTTTATCAGTATATGCAGAAGCTGATCCTAAACCAACAGCATCTTCTTCTAATACTCAAAAAGATTTTTTAAACTATGGTTTAAGTTCAAGCTCATTAGCAGAGGGTGATGAAGTATATCTTTATGTAGATGGTGTAAAATATTCACAAACATTTGATACTAACCAAGAAACAACAATGAAAAAGTTTGTTGATAAGCTATCTGATACCGTTGGTTTCAATGCTTATATTACAGCAGATCCATCATCTCCATATGAATTAGATATAACAGATACAAATCCAGCTGGTTGGCAAAATGGATATATAGTACTTGAAAGTTTAATTCCAGGACAAACATTAAGAGTTACTGAATTAGGATGGACTGATGCAAGTAATAGTAATTTAGCATCAAAAGGAACTTTGGTAAATGTAAGGCCTCCTGTTTTAGGAACAGGTATGGGGCATATCGCTTCAATTGAAGATGCTTTAGCTAAGGCAGTTAGTGGTAAGCAAATGGATGTATATGAAATTGGTGGTCAAGATAATATCGTTTTCGATTCTGCAACATCAATGAATAATTTTACATATCAAATTGAAATATATGATAAATCAAAAGATGATACTGTCTTAGTTCCATCAATTGCATTAGACCTTAATAACACAGCAAGTGGAGCAGCATGGTTAGATAGTTTAGATACATTAGTTGCAAGAATAAATGATCCAGATTATCCTACGACTAAAGCTAATAAATTACCAGATTACGTTAAGGCTTATAATATTAATGGAAATCTTGTTGTAAAAACCTTGGATAAAAATTATGATGTGGAATTTACAGGAAACTTAGTTGGTAATAGATCAAATGTAACACCAGAGCTTCAGATAATGAGTTTGAGTGCATCAACTGGTGTAACAACTGCTGGTGGAGCTAGTCAAACCTTTAATGTCTTAGTCAATGGTATTACATATGGTGTCACAGTAACAGCTAATTCATCTAGTTATGTAGTCGGAACAGCAATTCAAAATGCAATAGGTACATCTGATCCTGATATAGCTAATATTTCTGTAAGTACGGCTACAGGATCAGTAACATTTTTATTTACCACGGCTGCAGGTGATATTACAGCAGCTGCTTATTCTGCAGGAACTGCTGTGTTTGGTGGTGCATCTCCTACTCCAGCTACAACAGCAAATGGTGCAGTACAGTATGATGGTACAACATACACAGCAGCAACAGTAATAGCAAGAGATCCAAATTATAGTGGACGAGAAGGTGCTGGAGCTGAGTTCTTAAAAATAGGAACAACTATAAACCAAACAGCTTCAAAAAGTGAACTACAACTTCGACTTGATACTTTAATGATAACAGATAATGCTTTTGGTAACTTTGAAGTTGATAGTACTGGAATGATCACAATGACACAAGATGGTACAAGATATGCTATTGGACAAGTTGCAGTTGCAAGATTTACTGACAATAGAGGGCTAGAGCCAGTTGGAGATAATCTTTTAATGGAGACTACAAGAAGTGGTACGGCTTTATTTAATATCGATAATGATAAGATGGCAGAGATCGAGGGAGGTTCGTTAGAGCTTTCAACTGCAGATCTTAGTGAATCACTAGTAAATCTTATGGTATTCCAAAGAGCATTTGAAGCAAATGCAAAGTCGATTACAACAGCTGATACTATTTTAAATACACTGATTCAGTTAAAAAGATAAGTTAGGTAAGATTATATGGAGAACTTTTTACTTATTTCCGTTCTTGCTATTCTTGCTATCTATTTTTATAGTAGTATGAATGTCTATAAATCTTTATATAAAAAGATCTCAGAAGAGAAAGAGATGGAGCAGGAAAAAGTACAAAACTTAGAGAAGTTAAAAGAAAAGTTTGAAAAACAGATCAAGTTTTCCCTTGAAACGATCAATGAATCTCAAGATAGTTTAAAGTCTTCAAGGGAAGATTATCAAAGCTTAAAATTACAAAATACAGAATTAGAACATCGAAATAAACTTTTACAGGAGCGTATCAATGAACTTTACGCTTCTGTAGGACATATAGGCTAAGATGAAGCTATTTCAAAAAAAACTTCTATGGATAGTAGTGATTATAGTACTATTCCTAGGAGATATAAATGCCTTAGAAAAAGATACTACAGAATCCCAACCTCAAATCCTTTTTG
>CBETOJ010000126.1:0-5462 GCA_965537725.1 uncultured Campylobacterales bacterium
ATCCTTTTAAAGTATTGGCGTATTATTGCTAATATAGTTTAAATATTATATTCTTATTTTATTTAATAAAAAGTATAAGTTTTATTATAGTTTAAAGTAATGCCCGATGGAATAAATTCACTTAAGTTATAAAAAATATCCCATAAGCCATCCAAAACCAAAACCTATTAAGTGAGCATACCAAGCTACTGGCATACCAAGAAGTAGGGGAGCAAAGGATATCAATAGCACCCACATAATGATCCCTTTTCTTTGATAAGTGTCTTTTAATGCAAACCATCCAAGTAGTACACTTATCGCTCCACTTGCTCCTACTAAATTTGCCCAATCCCCTGTAAGATACATGTAGGCTATACTTCCAACTGAAGTTAAAAGTCCACCTATAAAATATAAAGAGAGATATTTAAAAACTCCTAAATGGGTCTCTATCATATTTCCAAATTGATACAGGATAAACATATTCATAAAAAGATGGAAAAATCCACCATGGACAAACATTGTTGAGAGGAGTTGATGGTAAAGTTCATATTGGAAGAAAAAGATATTAAGACCAAAGTATAAAGAACCATTTTCTAAGGTATTTTGTACACCAAACATAATAAGGTTGGCTAGAATAATAAGGTTGGTGAAGCTTATAACTTTATTTTGAGGTTGTATTATCATTTAGTTGTTCCTCATCAATATTGTTGAGTTTATGGGAAAGTGCTATTTGTTTTTCACGCTCCATAAAATACTCTTGACGTTTTTTCTCTTCAATGCTCATCTTTTTTGTAGGTTCTTGTTCAGGTTTTGGTTGGATATAAGTAGTATAGATAAGGATCACTAAACTAATAGTAACTATAGTCATCAAAGCATAGATATTGTTTAAAACAAGGCTATGAGGTTTTTGAACCTTATAACCTTCTCTTTGGAGTTTTTTAATCCTCTCTATTCGATCTATTTCCATTACTCTACAAGACCGTGCTGGAGCACCTCTTCGATTCTTTTTACTGGTACGATCTCAAGATTTTCTTTCACTTCATCTGGGATATCTTTGAGATCCCGTTTGTAGTTTTTCTCAGGGATCAATACTTTTGTCATTTTTGCTTTATATGCAGCGATAAGTTTCTCTTTTAATCCACCAATTGGAAGTACTTTTCCTGTAAGAGTAATCTCTCCAGTCATCGCTAAAGAGGAGTCTACTTTTTTATCAGTTAAGATCGATGCTATTACAAGTGACATTGCAATACCTGCACTTGGTCCATCTTTTGGTGTAGCACCCTCTGGGATATGCATATGGATATCTTTATCTTTAAAAGTTCCACCTTTGATCTTTTTACGATCAATTAAGCCTTTTACAACACTATGGGCGATTCGTGCTGATTCTTTCATCACATCACCCATATTTCCTGTAAGGCTTAAGACCCCTTTCCCTTCAAACTTAGCAGCTTCAATTTTTAATACATCTCCACCCACACTTGTCCATGCTAGACCATTTACTACTCCTACAGAGTTTGTTTTATCTGCTGGGTCAATCTCAAAAATTGGACTATCAAGATACTCTTCTATGTTTTTTGTATTGATCGTTACTTTTTTCAGTTCACTATCTACTAGGAGCTCTTTAGCTGCTTTTCTATAGAGTTTACTAAATACACGTCTAAGGTTTCTTACCCCAGCCTCTCTTGTAAACTTTTCAATTATAGTTTCAATAGTTGCTTTACTAAGAGTCACTTCACTTTTTTTCAAACCATGCTTTTTAAGCTCTTGTGGGATCAAATAGTTATTTGCTATTTCAAGTTTTTCATTTGGTGTGTAACTACTGATCTCAATAAACTCCATTCTATCTTTTAATGGAGCAGGGATTCTGCTTGCATTATTTGCAGTTGCAATAAAGATACAAGAGCTTAGATCAATAGCAAAGTTGAGATACAAGTCCCTAAATTCATGGTTTTGTTCAGGATCAAGGATCTCTAACATCACAGCACTTGGATCTCCCCTATGGTTTGCCCCAATCTTATCGATCTCATCAAGGACTACTACAGGGTTCATTTTTTTAGCAGTTGCAAGACCATGTACGATTCGTCCAGGCATGGCTCCTATATATGTACGTCTATGACCTCGAAGTTCATTTACATCTTCCATCCCACCAAGAGCAATTCGTACAAGTGGACGATCTAGTGCGTTTGCTATAGAGTTTGCCAAACTGGTCTTTCCAACCCCTGGAGGTCCCACAAAACATAAAACCGTACTATTGTCTCTTTTTACAGGGACTTCTCTTTGTTGTAAAAGCTGTTTTACTGCGAAATATTCTATAATCCTATTTTTAGGTTCATTCAACGCATAATGATCAGTATTAAGCTGGTCTTCCACATCATTGATCTCAAATTTATCTTGCGAGTATCTTCCAAAAGGGATATCAAGAACATTTTCAATAAAGGTTTGTAAAATAGAAGCATCTCCACTATCTGGGTGCATTCTACTTAGCTTATCTATCTGTTTTTTTGTCTCTTTAAATCCAGCTTTTGGCATATGTTTTCTAATAGCTTTTAGCTTTCTTCTAAATCTTTCAATCTCTTTATCTTTAGCATTATCACTTCCAAGCTCTTTTTGGATCGTTCGAAGTTGCTCTTTTAAAAAGTAGTCTTTTTGATGTTTATCAAGATTTGATGTTACTTTTTTATTGATCTCATTTTTTAGTTTAAAGTTATTGATATCACTTTTGATATGCTCAATGATTCCTAAAAGTCTATTGACAATATTAGCCTCTTTAAAAAGTTGGTAGGCATCTTCATTTGAGATCTGCAATACTGATGATACGAGATCTGCTATTCGAACTGGATCTGAGCTTTCTTGAATCGTTTTGATAAGATCTACTGGAAACTTTGAATTAAGTTTTGAAAGACGATCGATATTAGTTTTTAAAACTTCCAAAATCACCTTGATCTCTTTTTCATCATATGGCTCATTTTTCAGTACATCAACCACACCCATTAAAGGAGATCCATTGACAACCTCTTCTATTTTTACTTTTTCTAAACCTTGGAAAAGTACTTTGATCCTTCCATCAGGAAGGGTGATCTTTCTCATTATATTTCCAACTACAGCCACATCATAAAACTCACTGCCATCTTTACTTTTAGATACGGCTACTGTGATGAGTTTATTATGTTCTATTGCATACTCTACTGCGTGGATATTTTGTTCATCACCAATAAATATGGGAGCTATCATAAATGGATATAAAAATATGCTCTCCTCTACAAGTATTGGTAATCTATCTGGAAAATTATCGTAATCTGTTAATTTCATATATTCTTTAACCTTTTATTCAAAAATTGATCTATACCAAGGGATATTTGGTTCTTCTATTCTGTCATATTCTTTCCATTTTTCAGCCGCTTTTTCTTCATAGAACTTTTTAGCTTCAGGCTTATCTATTCTTCCATACAGTTCAGCAATCTCTTTATTAAAAAGTGCTTGTGCCATTAGAAGTCTAGATTTGATTGTTTGTACTAAATGTACATATTCTGATCGTGGATATCTCATAAGAAACTCATTAGTTTGAGCAAGTGTCTCTGTGAGAAGTTTTTGTTCTCTAAATTGTCTTGAAAATGCTAAAAAGTTTGATTTGATCTTTAGATAACGGATATAATCAGCATCTTTTTGCAAACTAAATCTTTTAAGATATTCATCAAAATAAAAGTTTGCCATCTGGTACTCTTCCTCTTCCATATGGGCAGTTGCTATGATCATCATAGCACTTGGAAGTAAAGGTGAGTTTCTATGTTCTGATTCTAAAGAGGTAAAGGTATCATCAGCATCATCAAGTCTTGAGTTTGAAACCTGTTTGATCATTTTATTATACCAGTAAATTGCAGGTTTATTATACTCTTGTACACCACCTGATTTTTGAGAACATCCTAAAAATAGAATACTAATTGTACTTAAAATAAATAGATTTAAAACAACTCTTTTCATTGAATCCCTTCGTATTGTAAAATAAAAGAAGATTCTATCCTATCTATCCATAAAATCTTATATGATAAGAAGAATAATTCCTAGAATAAGTATAAATAATACACTTCCATATTCTAAAATCTTTACAAGTGTATGGTTAGTTGAAGCTGTCTTTCGTATCTTGACACTGATAAGTGCTGTTAAAAATATCACCAAAGACATCCCTAGACTCATAAACACAGCACTTAAAAATCCTACAAAATAGATTCCAAGTCCCATTGTGAAAATAAAAACTGTTACAGTCCCAGGGCATGGTACCAATCCTGCTGCTAAGATGATCCCTATATCAGTACTTTGGGTTTGACAACCACTACAACTACAAGAGAAACTATTTGTATGTATATTTTTAGAGGATGTGGTTTTTACAAAAGATGGTTGCTCATTTGCTACAGAAAAAGCTAAGGGTTTTTTATAGTTTCTTGTAAGCTTTTGATATAAAAGATATAAAGCTATAAGGATAATGATCCCAGCACTTACTTTTACTGCCATCTGTTCTACATCGGTGATAAAAGAGCTTAGAAGTGTACCTATGACATAATAAACTATAAGTGTTAAAACAAACGCAGAAAAGGTATGTACTACTCCAATCATTGAAGAGATACTCAATGCTTTCATATAAGATCTATTTTGTCCAAGAAAATAGCTACTAATAAGTGTCTTCCCATGACCTGGTCCCATAGCATGAATTACCCCATAAACAAAGGAGAAAAAGAGAAGCCACAAGTAACTACTAATAGAGTTGTTTTGTTTAATATCTTGCAAGTTTTGCTCTAATAAGTCTTTGATATTCTCTAATACTTCAGTTAAATACTGCAAAATACTTTTATCTTCTTGTACGGGCTTAACCTCTTTATCTATTTCCATCTTCTGAGGAAGCTCTTGGATGGATAATACTTTTGGCTCTAAGTTTGTGATTGTAGGGTTTTCATAAAAATAGATAGTTGTATGGGTAAACTCTGGTTTTATCATTTTAAACTTATCATAGTTTTTTAAAACAATATCTTTCATTTTAAAATCAAAATTTCCACCATCATCAAAGTGGGTAACAAAAAGCTTATGGTCTGGTTTTAAGATAAGAGGGATATCTATATTGTATTCATATACCATTGCATCATTTTCATCAAATGTTAATCTGGTAAAATTTAATGAAGATTTTTCAATATATTGTTTTGAAAACTCCTCATTTTTTGTTAAGTATTCAACATTAAGAAGATAGTGTAATGGGATGATATACTCTTCAATACTCTGTTTGATAGCATCACGCTCAGCTCTTTCAAAACTATTATTACTATTAACATCATAAACTGTCAATGCTTTATTAAACTCTGGATGAAACTGCCATTTAATATCAAAAGTAGTAGCATTTTCTTTTGGGATAATTGTAGTATATACAGCAACTTGTGGGACGGAAACTGCACACATAGTACAGGCTAACAGATTATAAGATATAATTAAAATTAATATTA
>CBETOJ010000127.1:0-5383 GCA_965537725.1 uncultured Campylobacterales bacterium
TTTAAATTTAATGATTTAGAAGATAAAATACAAGAAGAAAAGTTTAAAAATAGTGCTAAAGAATTAGAAGAGATTATTGAAGCAAATAAGAAAAAGCTAGAGGATCTTTTAGAAATAGAGGAGAAGACTTATGAGAATTTCGTCGTTCCTTATCAACAAATGGCAGAAGAGTTAGAGCAATTCTGTACACCGATATTCCATTTAGATAGTGTTAAAAATAGTGAATTAACTCAAAAAGTATATGATGAGTGTTTACCTTTAATCTCTATTTATTCTTCACAGTTAAGTTCAAATGAAGATGTTTATACCTCTTTTAAAGATATACAGTATAAGTATAATAGTACATTAAGTATCGAACAACAAAAAGTTTTAGAAAATGAGATCAGAGATTTCAAACTTGGTGGATGTGGGTTAAGTCTTATACAAAAACAAGAGCTAGAAAAGCTTAATTTAGAGATGAGTGAGCTAGGGAAAAAGTTCTCTCAAAATCTTTTAAATGCAACAAATGCATGGGAGATGATCTTAGACGATTTTGAAGATGTAAAAGAGATACCTAAGAGTGATCTTGAAGCTGCAAAGTTTACAGATGAGGATGGTAAGGAAAAATATAAGTTTACTTTACAGATGCCATCATACATAGCTTATATCACTTATGGATCAAATAGAGCTAGAAGAGAAGAGATATATAAAGCATACTGTACAAGAGCACCTGAAAACTCTAAGCTGATAGAGAGAATACTAGAACTGCGACTTCAAGAAGCAGAACTTTTAGGCTTTAAAAACTTTACTGAACTTTCTTTAGCAACTAAAATGGCAAATACAGAAGATGAAGTAGTAGAATTCTTATATGAGCTTGCAAAGCATGCTAAACCTAAGGCAAAAGAGGAATTAAAAGAGGTTAGGGCGTTTGCTTTAAGCTTTGATGGCTTAGATGATCTACAAAGCTACGATACAGCCTATTACAGCCAAAAACTAAAAGAGAAGCAATATGATATAGATGATGAGTACTATCGTCCATATTTTGAAAAGAGAACAGTTTTAAAAGGGTTATTTGACTTTTTAAAACGAGTATTTGGGATAGAGTTTACAAAAGTAGATGTAGATGTTTGGGATCCAAAGGCTGAAGCGTATGAGATCAAAGAAGAGGGGAAAACAATTGCAAGACTTTATGTGGACTTAGAAGCTAGAAAGGATAAAAGAGGGGGTGCTTGGATGAATAACTGGCATACTCACTCTAAAATAGATGGAAAAGAGGAACTTGCCACTGCATATATTGTATGTAACTTTCCAACATCAAGTGAAACATCACCATCACTTCTAAGACATGATGATGTAACAACCCTATTTCATGAGATGGGACATGCCTTACACCATATGTTAAGTAAAGCTGAACAACCTTTTGTAAGTGGGATTAATGGAGTTGCTTGGGACACGGTAGAGTTTCCATCTCAGTTTTTGGAGTATTTTGCTTACGATAAAGAAGTGTTACAAATGTTTGCTATACATTATCAAACACACGAGGTTTTAGATGATGAGGCAATTGAAAAATTGATCCGAGCTAGAAACTTTCAATCATCACTTTCAACTTTAAGACAAGTGGAGTTTGCACTGTTTGATTTTAAACTCCATCAAAACTTATACAAAGAGGATGAAGTACAGCCATTGTTGGGTAGTATAAGAGATGAGATAGCAGTGATGTTACCACCTAGTTATAATAGGTTTCAAAATGGTTTTGCTCATATCTTTGCTGGGGGATATGCAGCTGGATACTATAGTTATAAATGGGCTGAAGTATTAAGTGCTGATGCATTTTATATGTTTATTGAAAATGGGGTTTTAAATGAACACTTGGCTAGAAAATACAAAGATATTGTACTAGGTAAGGGTGGTAGTGTAGATATGAATATCCTCTTTAAAGATTTTACAGATGGCAAAGTTCCTGATGTGAAATCATTACTTAAGATTGATGGAATTATCAGTTAAATTTCGTTAATATTCAAGATATTTTAAAAAGTTTAAAGGGCTATTTTATGGAAGAAAACAATACGATCATACAATTAAATGAAGCATTAGGTGAGCTTTTAGATGCTTACGATAAATTAAAAAGTGAGAATGAAGCTTTAGAAGCAAAGCTAGAAGAAGTGATTGAGACAAAGAATCAAGAGATTGAAGATTTAACAGAACAAAATGAAGCGTTAGAAGAAAAAGTTGATTCTTTAACTTCTACTACTAAACACCATTCAAGTGAACTTGACACAATGCTTGGTCGTATTAAGTCTACATTAGGTTCATCGTTAGAGAAAAAAGAAATTACACAAGAGACTATGGTAGTTGAAGATCTAAATAGTTCTATACAAGTAAGCGATGAAGAAGAGATAGCTGAAGAAACATCAGATGAATCTTCTGAAAATGATTCTACACAAGAAGAGCGACAAGAGCCTAAAAAAGAAGGAAGTAAAGAGATAGACCTAGGAAGAATGCAATCACTTCTAAACGGTTTTAATAGCTAATTTGATCTTTTTACTGGATTATCAACATTTCTGTCAAACTTTTGACATCAATAGTTTCGATCAAATTGAAAATAAGATCGATTCTATGGCACCATCTATTGTAGAGTATTATTTAAGTGATCTAGCATCTACAGTAGATATAAATGTATCTCTTAATTATTCTAGTGTTCAGTATAGAGTAAATATAGGAGAATACTGTTTAATGCTTGATTATGGAGATAATGTCTATTTAGAGTTTACTGAAAGCCAAGACGATGATACAGAATCACTATGGTAAGAATTCTTTTTGTAGAGAATTTATATTATGTTAACCAAATGTATACTGTTTACTTCTGAGGATTTATAGGATGACTGAAACTCTTTTTGTCTATGGTACTCTTATGCCAAACTGTCCGAATGGATATGTCTTAGAAAATATTGTTGGAAAATTTACTCCTGCCATTGTACGAGGTAATCTTAAAAATGCTGGCTGGAGTGCAAGTATGGGATATCCTGGAATCCATTTAGATGATGAAGGTGATATCGTCCACGGATATCTTTTTAGTTCAAATAACCTTTGTAATCACTGGGACTATTTAGATGAGTTTGAGGGAAAAGAGTTTGAGCGTCAAGCTGTTACAATTGAAAGATATGATGAGATATTAGTTGATACTTATATTTATGTATTAAAAGCTGATGAAGATATTATTGAAGAGTAGGTTCAAACTCCCCTATTTTGTTTGATAGAAATAC
Organism: uncultured Campylobacterales bacterium; assembly: GCA_965537725.1. GTDB lineage: Bacteria > Campylobacterota > Campylobacteria > Campylobacterales > Arcobacteraceae > JAIOSF01. The sequence goes on from CBETOJ010000127.1 coordinate 3,243, forward strand.
TTAAAAGTTATATAAGTATTTCTCTATTTCCTTTTGCATTTGCTTCAGATAAAACTCCTGTTTGCTCTAACTGTTCGATAATAGTAGCTGATCTATTGTACCCTATTTTCAATCTTCTTTGTAAGTAACTAATTGAGCTTTTTTTATCTTGTAAAACAACCATTTTAGCTTCTTCGTATAGTTCATCAAGATCTCCAATACTAAGTGGTGCATCTCCTGAACTTGTAAAATCAGAGTTTTGATCTTTTAAAAAACTTACATCATAGTTTGCTTCTCTTTGTGCTTTTAAGAATTCAACTACTTCTTCAATTTCACTTTCATCACTCCATGGAGCATGAACACGAACTATACTACTAGAACCTGGAGGAGTAAATAACATATCCCCACGTCCAAGAAGTGACTCAGCCCCTTGAGAATCTAAGATGATCTTACTATCAACTTTTTGCCCTACTTTATAACTGATTCTACTAGGAAGGTTCGCTTTAATAAGTCCTGTTACAACATCAACTGATGGTCTTTGAGTAGCTACGATTAAGTGAATCCCTGAAGCTCTTGCCATTTGAGCAAGTCTTGCAATTGAAAGCTCTACCTCTTTTCCACTTGTCATCATAAGGTCAGCTAACTCATCTATGATTACAACTATATAAGGGAACTCTTCATATCCATTTTTTCTAGCTTTTTCATTGTAGTTTTCGATGTTTTTTGTTCTTGTATCAGCCATCATTGCATATCTTTTTTCCATTTCAGCTACCATATTTGCTAGTGCATTAATAGCTTCAGTTGGTTTTGTGATAACTGGAGTTAAAAGATGTGGAATATCATTATATATAGAAAATTCAAGCATTTTTGGATCGATCATAATAAGTTTTAGATTATCAGGAGAATTTTTATAAAGCATTGAAAGAATCATACCATTTAGTCCGACACTCTTTCCACTTCCTGTAGTTCCAGCGATTAAAAGGTGAGGAAGCTTTTTAAGGTCAGTAATGAATGGATTTCCTACGATATCTTTCCCTAAGATCATTGTAAGAGGAGAAGAAGCATCTTGAAATAGTTTACTCTCAAGAATCTCTCTTATATAGATAGTTTGAGTCTCTTCATTTGGAACTTCAATTCCCACTACATCTTTTCCTGGAATTGGAGCTTGAATTCTAATGGTTGTAGCCTTAAGCGCCATAGCAAGGTCATCTTGAAGATTTAATATCTTTGATACTTTTACATTTGGTGCAGGTTTAAACTCAAATGTAGTTACTATTGGTCCAGTATAGGTTCTTACTACATCTCCTTCAATTTTAAACATACTCAATTTTTCTAAAAGGTCAGATATTTTTTTATCAATAAATGCTTCATCCACTTTATTTTTAGAGTCTTTTTGAGGTCTTTGAAAAATATTAGTTGGCGGTAATTTAAAATCTTTTGGTTTTTGAGCATTCCCAAGCTCAATATCATCTAGAAGCTTTTTATTTTCTTCAAGTTCATTGACTAAAACTGAGTGTTTATGAGGTGCTTCATGGAGTGTATTGTCTACAATTTTTTCTTTTTCTAAACTAGGTGTTTGTTCTTGATAGGTTACTTCTTCTACAATATGCCCTTGTACAATCTCTTCTTGTTTAAGCTCTTTAATGGGAGTTGTATGTTGCTCTTTTATTGGAGGCTCAGATATAGTTTCTTCTTGTTGTGTTTCCGTATAGGCTGGTGATATATTTTCTTCTACTGATGGAGTTGTTTCGAAACCAGATTCTTTTATAGACTTCTCTTCATATGGCTCTATTTTAATTTCAGCTGTATCCCCTACTTCTTGTACAGTAACTTTTTGTTCAATAGCATGATTTCTTTTTAGCTTTCTTGGCGGCTCTTTAATTTTATGAAGTTTTGGAGGAAGTTTAAAAAACTCACCAATCTTATTTTTCATATTTAAAAATTTATCATGGATCACTAATGAGCTTGATTCTAAAAGAACCATAATAGAGATAAAAAAACCTATTAAAAATACTATCCAAAGTCCAGTGAGTCCAATAAATGGTAAAAAGAAATCAACTATTATATCCCCTATTTTTCCTGACATCTCTCCATCTATTACTAAAGATTGTAATACAATTAGAGATAAACTTAGAATTGTAAGTGAAATCGTTTTTGAGATA
>CBETOJ010000128.1:0-5371 GCA_965537725.1 uncultured Campylobacterales bacterium
GTATGAGAGCTAATTTTTAGATTAATTTAATATAATTTTAGTTATAGTTATTAGATATGAGATTACTACTAAGGGAATATGGATGAAACTGCTTATTGTAGATGACTCTACTATGTTGAGAGATATGCTCTCTTATGCTCTCAACGAGGGTGGATATAACGATGTGATTGAAGCTATTGATGGTATTGATGGATTGGAAAAAGCAAAAGCAAATGCTTTTGATTTAGTCATTACAGATGTTAATATGCCTAATATGGATGGTTTAACATTTATTGAAGAGTTACGAAAACTTCCTCAATATGAAAAAACTCCAATTTTAGTTTTAACAACTGAAAGAAGTGATGAGATGAAATCAAAAGGAAAATCTTGTGGTGCAACGGGATGGATCGTTAAACCATTCGTTCCTGATCAGCTACTAAAAGCTGTAAATATAGTATTAAGTAAATATAAGGAAAGGGTATAAAATGTCTGGATTTGATATTTCAATGTATAGGGATATGTTTTTAGAAGAGGCTGAAGAACTTTTTGAATCAGCAGATAATGTACTTCTAGAAGCAGAAAACAATGGTGCTTTAACTGATGATGAGATGAGTCAACTCTTTAGAGATGTACATACACTTAAAGGGAGTGGAGCATCAGTTGAACTAGCATTCTTTGCTGAATTTACTCATGATGTTGAGAACATGATGGATAAATTAAGAAACCACCAACTTGAATATCAACCAGATATGGCTGGTACGTTAATTGATGGTCTTGATGTAATGAAAGAGATCCTTCAATTAGAGTGTGATGGAGAGATGGATAGAGATAAATTTACAGAGATGACATCTGAACTTCTTATTACTATTAGAAGTTATATGGATGGAAATGCTCCAGCTCCTGCCCAAGAAGCATCAACACCAGCTCCAGAAGCTGCAGCAGAAGCAACACAAACTGAGAGTGCTACACCTGCTGCTCCTACTTCAACTTCTGCAAAAAGTAAAACTGGAAATGGTGCATGGGGATTTTTTGATGAAGATGAACTTGACGCACATAATAAGCATGATGATTCAAACCAAGAAAATGAAAACTTTGGATTCTTCGATGATACAGAACAGATCACACCAGCAAGTAAAATAGAAGCACCAGCTCCAACTGCAGCACCTGTAAAAGAGGAACCAGTTGAAGAAAAAACAGCTCCAGCACCTGCTGCTGCGGCTCCAGCTAAAAAAGCTCCAGCTGGAGGAGATAAAAAAGAAGCTCCAGCTAAAAAAGCAGCTACTAGTACTATTAGGGTAAACCTTGATAAGATCGATCTACTTATGAATAATGTAGGGGATCTAGTTATTACAAATGCAATGCTTACACAATATGGTACAACTATTAAAGAAAATAAAGTAAGAAATTCAGTACTTGAAAGACTAGAATTACTAGAGCGTCATATTAGAGATATGCAAGATTCTATCATGAGTATTCGTATGGTACCAATGGAATCTATTTATTCTAAATTCCCTAAAGTTGTAAGAGATATTTCTAAAAAACTTAAAAAGAAAATTGAATTTAAACATGAGGGGGATAGTGTTGAGATCGATAAAGCAATGATTGAGGGTTTAACAGACCCATTAATGCATATTATTAGAAACTCACTAGACCATGGTATCGAAATGCCTGAGGATAGAGTTGCTTCAGGAAAGTCTGAAACTGGTACTATTTTAATTTCAGCAGAACAAGCAAATGGTCAAATGATCATTACTATTAAAGATGATGGTAAAGGGATCAATGCAGAAAAAGTTGCAGCGAAAGCTCTTAGCAATGGATTGATCGATGATCAACAAATGACAACTATGACTGATAATGAAAAAGCAATGCTTATTTTTGGAGCAGGGGTAAGTACAGCAGATCAAATCACAGATATTTCTGGTCGTGGTGTTGGTATGGACGTTGTAAAAACAAACATTACAAAACTTGGTGGTGTTATTGACCTTGATACAGAACTAGGTGTTGGAACAACTATCACAATTATGCTTCCACTTACTCTTGCGATCCTTGATGGTCTTGATATTGCTGTTGGAGATATTAAATATATCTTACCTTTAAGTGCGATTGTTGAATCACTTCAACCAACTTCTGAAATGATCAAAAGAATTGGTGATGGTTCGCAAGATCTGTTAATGTTAAGAGAAGAGTTTATTCCAGTAGTTAGAATCCATCAGCTATTCAATATCCCATCTAAGCATAGAAAACTTGAAGATGGAATGTTGATCGTTGTTAAATCTGGTGCTGCAAAAGTTGCAATCTTTATTGATGAATTCTTACATCAACATCAAGTGGTTGTAAAACCATTAGATAAAAACTTTAGAAGTGTTGAAGGTATTGGTGCGGCGACAGTAAGAGGTGATGGTAGTATTGGTCTTATTTTAGATGTAATGGGGATTATCGAAGCACAGAAAAAATCAGAACAACATAGTGTAGATACAAAAGAGCTCGAAAAACATAAAGCTGCATCGTAAGGCTTGCGATGGCAAGTATCAATGAGTTACATGATAAGGTAAAAACCTTACTTTATTCTTTGACAGGAATTACTCTTACAGAGAATAAAGATATCATGATAAGTAATAGACTAGATAAGTTAAAAAGAAATGCAAAATATTCAGGAAATATTGACGATCTTTTAGAAGAGGTTGAACAAGGGTATTATTTAACTGAGTTTATTAATACCTTTACAACTAATAAAACTCACTTTTTTCGAGAGGAGTTTCATTTTGAAGATCTAAGAAGTAGAGTATTACCTGAATTTGACAAAACAAATAAACAGATAAAAATGTATTGTTCAGCAGCTTCAACAGGAGAGGAACCTTACTCAATGGCTATGACAGTAAAAGAAGTAAACCCTATGATGAAAGCTTCAATTATTGCCACAGATATTGATACAGATGTTCTGCAACAAGCTGCTAATGGGATTTATAGGTTTCAAAAAAGCTCAAAAGAGTTTCCAGATTGGATCAAACCACAAAAGTATTTCAAAAGAAGAATCCAGAAAAATCTTACTGGAGATGAGATACTTATAAAAGCAAATGATGATTTGAAACAGATGATCACCTTTGCACAAATGAATTTAAATGATCCATCATACCCTTTTGATGATCATCAATTTGATGTGATATTTTGTAGAAATGTTCTTATCTATTTTACAGTTGAAGATCAAAATAAGATCTTAAAAAAACTTTTTAAACACTTAAAAATAGATGGAACACTTTATATTGGACACTCTGAGAATCCTCATGATCTGATCAACTACACAAGAAGAGTTGGTCAAAACATTTATGTGAAAATTAAGGATATATAGATGATAACCCTTGGGCACAAAGATGGGTCTATTGAAAGAATATCAACTTCACATATCACTCAAATAGTCAAAGGAATGCCAACTCATACAGTGATTGGTGGTGAATTTGCTGTTGCGGCTGATAGTGAAAATGTAGCATTTAAAACTCTCCTTGGTTCTTGTGTTGCTATTATGTTTTATGATCGTGTTCAAGGAATAAAAGGGATGAACCACTTTTTACTTCCATCTACAAATAATGCTAATGAAGATATGAAATATGGACTCTATTCTGTAGAAGCAATGCTTAATGAGATGTATAAACTAGGGTGTTCTAAAAATAATATGGCGGCAAAGATCTCTGGTGGAGCTGATATTATGAATATTGGTTCTATGTCACAAAGTATTGGTCATAGAAATGTTGAATTTGCTCATACTTTTTGTCAATCTGAAGGGTTTCGAGTCCTCTCAGACCATACAAGAGGAAATGCTGGACGGGTTATTTTAATGGCAAATAGATTTGAAACCTTTATTAAAAATGTTGAGAATAAAAATACATCTAATGAAGTGGCAGAACAAGAAAGAAAACTTACAAGAGAACTTTCAATCAGAAAACCAGCTACCTCAGAATATGTCAGCGGTACAGGTATCTTTGATTATGATGCAAAACAACAATCCAGTTCTATGGAAATGGAATTTTTTTAAAAAGGTATTATAAATGTATACAGTACTTGTAATAGATGATTCTATTTCAATGAGAAGAATGATCAAAGACTTTATCAACTCCTTAGAAGATTTTCAAGTGGTTGATCAAGCTGCAGATGCATATGAAGCAAGAGAAAAAATTAAACAACTTGAACCAGATCTAGTAACAATAGATATCAATATGCCTAAAATGGATGGGGTAACATTTTTAAGAAACCTTATGAGATTGCACCCTATGCCTGCAGTAGTTATCTCAGGAGAAGGCGTAAGAGGAAGTGATATATTTGATGATGGAGCTGTTGGGTTTATTCCAAAGCCAGAGCTTGGAGAAGCTATGGCTTCATTTCAAAAACGTATAGAAGAAACTCTTTTAAGACTCACTTTTTTACTTAGTAAATATACGCTTAAAAAACCAAAACCAAAACCAATTCAAACTTCCCAAACTCCAGTAAAAAAAGCTGATACATCAGGTGGTTTACATGAAAGGAAAGTTCACCCTGATGAGATCTTACCAAGTAGACCAGCACACTTACCTGGTGCTAAAATTGTTGCTATTGGTTCTTCGACAGGGGGTGTGGAATCACTTTTAAAAGTATTTGAAAAACTCCCCTCAAACCTTCCTCCAATAGTTATAGCCCAACATATCCCTTATGGATTTTCAAGTTCTTTTGCACAAAGACTAGATACCTCGTCAAATGTTCATGTAATGGAAGTTACTGGTGATGTGATTTTAGAAAAAGGTTCTGCATACTTAGCACCAGGAAATATGCATCTCACGGTGGAGAAACAAGGCTCTAATTATGTAGGAAGATTATTGGATGCTTCAAGAGTTAGTCGGCATAAACCAAGTGTGGATATACTTTTTAGAAGTGTCAATAATAGTGCAGGTGGTGGTGCAATGGCCATTATGATGACGGGTATGGGTGATGATGGCACTATTGGAATGAAAAACCTTTTTGATAATGGTGCATATACAGTTGCCCAAAATGAAGAAAGTTGCGTAGTTTTTGGAATGCCACAGCAAGCTATAAAAGCAGGAGCAGTAAAAGATATATGCCATCTTAATGAGATAGCAAATTATATTATCGATTTTGCAAATGGGATAAGAAAATAATAGATGAAAATCAACTATAAACTTTTTGCTTTACCTATTCTTGTGCTTATAGCTTTAGTCTATATCTCATTTTTATTCTCTTCTGAAATTGATAGATTAAAAAAACAAATTGATAATATCTATTTTGGTAACTTTATCCCTGTTCATAGACTCCATATTATAAAAGAAGAGTATAAAAATATTATTTATGATCAAAAAAACTTTGATTCTAGTAGAAAAAGCATTTTACTCAATTGGGAATTTTATAACTC
>CBETOJ010000129.1:0-5346 GCA_965537725.1 uncultured Campylobacterales bacterium
TTATATTGTTGATATTTTGATAGAATATAATATTGAAATAAAAAAGTTAGAGTTTCTCTAGCCTTTTTTATTGAAGCTTCTCAGTTACAAGTTCATTTACTACTTTAGGATTTGCTTTTCCACCAGTAGCTTTTAAAACTTGTCCTACAAAGAAACCAAAGAGTTTATTATTCCCAGCTTTATATTTTTCTACATTATCTGGATTTTTTGCGATCACTTCATCTATAATAGGTAAGATCTGGACTGGATCACTTATTTGGATAAGCCCTTTGTCTTCAACTATTTTTTTAGGATTTTCTCCAGTTTTTGACATCTCTTCAAATACTTGTTTTGCTATTTTTGTTGAGATAGTCTCCTCATCTATCATTTTTACTAGTTCACTAAGCTCTTTTGCTGTAAATTGAAGCTCACTTAGAGATTTTTCTTTGAGTTCACGTGAGACTTCATTAGCAACTATATTTGCTAGATTAAGTGGGCTATTAAGGTTTTTAAGTGCTTCTTCATAAAATGATGAAAGATCAGCATCCCTTGCAAGGATATCAGAAACTGTGGTATTTAGTTTAAGCTCACTTGTATATCTATCAAAAAGTGATTGTTGCTCTTTTGTCATAGGTGTTACATCACCATCAATCTGCACTTTTTTAGTTTCTGTTTTAGGTGTTTGTTTTGATGGCTCTTTTGTAGCTTTTTTAGCCCAAGAGTCTTTTAGCCCAACAATCTTATTAAATACTGGGTTTATATCTGTATAATCTATTGGATCTGCATAGAAGTATCCTTGTCTCTCAAACTGAAATCTTTCATCAGGTTTTTCACTAATTACAGCAGGTTCAATAATTGCATCTTTAATGATCTTTAATGAATCAGGATTAAGATCTTCTAGACCCTCAGGAGCTTCATTTTTATAGAGTCTATCATACAGTCGTACTTCAATTTGTTTTGCTTTCTTAGCATCTACCCATTGAATAGCACTTTTTACCTTGATCCCACTGGTGTCATTTCCACTTTTAGAATTAGGATGATACTCAGCTTTGATCTCTACAATTTTTCCATTAGCATCTTTGATCACCTCTTTACAAGTGATAATATAAGCATGTTTTAATCGTACAGGTTGCTCTGGTGTAAGCCTATAGTATCCTTTTGGAGGGTTTTCATCAAAATCTTCTCTTTCTATATAAATAGTTTTAGAAAAAGGGATCTTTCTACTTCCCTCTTTTGGTACATCATGAGGGTAGTATGAAGCTTCGATCTCTTCACTTCCTTCATAGTTTTCAATAGTGATTTTTAGTGGATCAAGTACACACATCACACGTGGCACTTTAGGATTCAAATCATCTCTGATACAAAATTCAAGTTGCGATACATCTACCATAGAGTTTGCTTTTGCGATCCCGATTTGATAGCAAAATGTATTGATAGCTTCAGGAGTATATCCTCTTCTTTTGTATCCAGCAATTGTAGGCATTCTTGGATCGTCCCATCCATTTACATGATTATCATTTACTAGTTCAAGAAGTTTTCTTTTACTCATAACAGTATAGTTAATCCCAAGTCTTGCAAACTCATGTTGGTAAGGTCGTGGAGGCTCTAACTTTAAAGTATCTAACACCCAGTCATAAATATCACGATTATTTTCAAATTCAAGTGTACAGATAGAGTGAGAAACCCCTTCAATATAGTCACTTAAACAATGAGCAAAATCATACATAGGGTAGATCTTCCAGTTATCTCCAGTTCTGTAATGGTGCGCATGACGGATTCTATATAAAAGTGGATCTCTCATCTTCATATTAGCTGCACTCATATCTATCTTTGCACGTACTACATGCTCTCCCTCTTTATATTCACCTTTTCTCATTTTCTCAATAAGTTCAAGGTTCTCTTCAATAGAACGATCAGCATACTTACTTCTTTTCCCTGGCTCAGTAACTGTTCCACGATATTCTCGTATTTCCTCTTCATCCAAACTATCAACATAGGCTTTCCCCATTTTGATAAGCTCTATGGCATATTCATAGATTTTTGGAAAATAATCTGAAGTGTATCGAACTTCCCCCTCCCAATCAAATCCAAGCCATGTCACGGCATCTTTTAAAGCTTCTACATATTTTGTATCTTCTGTTGTTGGATTAGTATCATCCATTCTCAGAGTACAAACTCCTTGGAAGTCTTTTGCAATTCCAAAATTGATATTGATCGATTTTGCATGTCCTATATGAGGAAAGCCATTTGGTTCAGGAGGAAATCTTGTAACAACTTTATTGTATTTTCCATTTTTTAAATCTTCTTCAACTATTAAACGTAAAAAATCTTTGTGATCACTCATCTATTAAACCTTTTAAGAAACTTTATAAAGGTGACATTTTATCTAATTAGTGCTTATAGTGTAAGTTATTGGAAGGGTTTTAAAGAGATTCCATCCTTTTATTTTAGATAAAAGGATAGATGATGATTTAGAGTATTTTAGCAAATAAACTTTGTAAGAATATCTCTAAAAATTGTAGTGCAAAAATAACAATAAGAGGAGCTAGATCAAGTCCTCCAAAAACAGTAGGTATCACTCTTCTTACCAAGGCATAAGCAGGTTCAGTTAGACGATAGAGCATCTGTACAATTGGATTATATGGATCAGGCTGTACCCATGATAAAATAGCTGCGATGATGATCACCCACTTATAAAGTGAAATGATACTGATTAAAAGTGTAGCAAATGCTACAAGTAGTGAATCTAACATTATATAATCTCCCCTAAATAGTTTTTAATAAGCGGATAGATCTGCTTAAGTTTTGTTTCATTTGTTGTTCCAGTGAGTGCAAAGCTTAGTGGTACAAAAAGCGTATCTTCTTTTAATCTCGTTTTATCAGTGATATATGTTTGAAGTTTGTCAAACTCACCAATAAAAGGAGCTTTTTGCAAACACCCTTTTAAAAGCTCAAACTCTTTTTCATATCCATCAAGTGTCGTTTTTTCACTAAAGATAGCTTGAATTTTCTCTTTGATCTCATTGATCGTATTACACTCTTCTATATAGAGTTTTGCCAGCTTTCCAAGATCTTCATCGGCAAAGCCTATGATCTTTGAAAACCTCATATCCTCTAACATCTTCATATGTTCACAATTGTAAAAGTTTAATCTCTCAATAACAAATGTCACAGAGTTAGAAGAAAGCTTTTGGATATCAAACCACTCAATAGCTTCTTCTATAGTAAATATCTCTTTTGGGTGATCATATCCTAAAGAGATAAGATAGTTTACAATAGCTATTGGAAGATAGCCCTCATCTATCAAAGCTTGTACACAATAGAAAGTATCACTTTTCGTTAGTTCTTTATCTTGGGAATTAAGTATAGGTGCTAGATGGATATATTGAATCTCTTTTTCATACCCTAAAGCTTCTCTTATATAGATCTGTTTTGGAGTATCGTTAAGATGTTTTTGTTTTCTAATAATAGTAGAGATATCATAAAGCATATCATCAACTGCACAGGCAAAATTAGAAGTAGGGGTTTTGTCATGGTTTAAGATCACCACACTATCCACTTGATCAGGTGAGAATTGTAATTCTCCTTGAAAAAGATTATTAAAGCGTATATCATGATCTGGTTTTTTTAGTCTTACTACAAAAGGAGCATTACATTGAAACTTGGTCTCATCACTAATAGTTTCACAAAATCCACTATAACTATAAGGTTTTCCCTCTTCTTTTGCTTTTTGTTTATCAAGTTCTAGTGCTTCATTAGAACAAAAGCAATTAAAAGCTTTTTTGTCTAAAAGAAGTTTCATAGCCATTCCAGTGTGGTATTTGATATTTTCACTTCCAGCAACAACTCTTGAATGTTCAATTCCAAAAAGAGCTAAGGTTTCTAATACCTCTTTCTCTTTTCCCTCAATGTTTTGTTTTTTCTCTACATCATCAAGACGGATAATAAGCTCTTCTTTTAGTTGTTTTGAATAGATATAATTTAAAAGAGCAATTCTTAAATTCTCTACACTTAAACTCTCATTTAAACTTGGAGTAAATCGAAGCAATCCTTAGTCCTTTTCAGTTTTTGTTACAATAGAAAAAGTAAGATTTTCTATCTCTTTATGTGATTTTATAAATTTATTGAGATCTTTTAGAGTAAGTTTTTCAATCAGTTCTAGCTCTTTTTCAGGATAGTCTTGGTCTAAGCCTTTATAATAAAGGTGAAATGATCGATTAAGTCTTTGTGAAAAAGTTTCAGTTCGAAGTGGTTCACTTCCACTTAAGAATTTTTTCGCAGCTTCCAGCTCTTTTTGGGTTACTCCTTTTTTTACAAACTGTTTAACGATCTTTTCAACCATCTCTTTTGCTTTTTGTGTATTGTCTAGTTTTGTTTGAAGGTATCCAGAAAAATAAGAGTGTGATTTTTGATTTTTAATATTTCCATATGCACTATATGCAAGTCCATGTTTTACACGGATCTCTTCCATCATTCTACTTCCAAAACCACTTCCACCTAAGATAAAAGAAGCTACTTTTGCTTTATAGGCTTCCATAGAGTTGACATCTATATCAAATGGACTCATAAAGTAGATATAAGATTGTTCTGTCTCTTTTTCTATCTCTTTATATTGTACTTTGTCTGACATAGAAAACTTTTGAACTTGTGTTTCTCCAAGTGCTTGAAAGTTTTTCAAAATAGGTTGAATATTTTTAGAGATATTTTCAAGTTCAATATCTCCTCCCACTGCAATAATCAAATTATCAAGATTAAGGATAGTTTTTAGTTGTGCTTCGATATCTTTTAAAGTGATATCTTTTATACTCTCTTTTGTTCCGATACTAGGAAGTTCAAGTGGAGTACTTTTAAAAGTAAGCTCTTTTAACTTTTTTGAAGCGATATAATCAAAGTCATTCTCTTTTTGCTTAATTCTACTAAGCGCTAATGTTTTGAGCTTTTCTAAAGTTTTTTCACTCAAATTTGGATCACTCAATAGCTCATTTAAAAGATCAAGTGCTAAGTCCATCTCACTTTTTAGACATGTCACTTCTATTACAAAAGTTTCAAATCCATTGGAAGTGTGGATTGAGATAGCATTGTTTTCTAGTTTTCTTGCAAAATTTACACTGCCATCTTTTTGTGTTCCTTCATTAAGAAGTTGGGCACTAAGTGATGTGATCCCTGCATGTTTTCCATCATTGATATATCCACTATTAGTGAATATCAGTTGAAGATTGAAAATAGGTAAGGCATTGTATTTTTCAAAAATGGTTGCTATTTTTTTATTTTCAAAATGTATTTTTTCAAGTGTTGCTGACATTAAAATTCCTTGTAAAAAAAAGAGTAGTAAAAATATAACTTTTAATTGTATCATTTTTAAAACCT
>CBETOJ010000130.1:0-5231 GCA_965537725.1 uncultured Campylobacterales bacterium
TGTGTAAAATTTTTATAAATTACAACAATTTTGAAAATAACTGATACAAAAGAGTAGAATTAAATATGGACTAAAGCAAGATTTATATAAAATATTGAAATTTTAGTTTTTAGTGATTACAATTTGGTTACTAAAACAAAATGGAGTACATTTTATGGAAGACGTAAACCTTGTTATGGAAGCCTTAAAGTTTATGGCTTTAGGTATGGGAATAGTTTTTCTATTCTTAATAATTATGATCTTTGCACTAAAACTGCAAGCTAAATTGATCGAAAAATATTTCCCAGAAAAACAAAAAGACAACTTATCTGAATGGAAACCTCAATCTATTCAAAACAATGTATCTGATGATAAAGATACGGTTGCTGCAATCACTGCTGCAATAATTCATTACAACAATCAAAAAAAGGTTAATTAGATGTCAAAAAAGTTCATTGATATTATGGATACTACATTTAGAGATGGATTTCAATCTGTCTTTGGTGGAAGAGTCCTTATGGATGACTTTTTTCCAGCTGTAGAAGCTGCGAAAGAAGCTGGTATTACTCACTATGAGTTTGGAGGTGGAGCAAGATTCCAATCATTATTCTTTTACCTACAAGAAAATGCTTTTGAAATGATGGATAAATTCAGAAGTATTGTAGGACCTGATGCAAACCTTCAAACCTTAGCTCGTGGTATTAATACTGTTATGCTAGATACAGGAAGTAGAGAGCTTGTAGACTTACATGCAAAAATGTTTGCCAAACATGGAACTACTACTATTAGAAACTTTGATGCATTAAATGATGTAAACAATCTAGAGTATTCAGCTGGATGTATCAAAAATCATGGTTTAAAACATGAGGTTGTTGTAACAATGATGGATCTTCCTCCAGGGTGTGAAGGTGCTCATGATGTGCCATTTTATGAAAACACTTTAAGAAATATTCTTGATAGTGGTTTACCTTTTGATTCAGTATGTTTCAAAGATGCTAGTGGTACAGCTAATCCAAATAAAGTGCATGAAACTATTAAGATGGCAAGAAAGCTTCTTGGAGAGGATGTTCATCTTAGACTTCATACCCATGAAACAGCAGGAGTTTCAGTGGCAGCTTATTTAGCTGCACTTGAAGCTGGTGCTGATGGGATTGATTGTGCTGCAGCACCAGTGAGCGGTGGAACATCTCAACCTGATATTTTAACGATGTTACATGCTACAAAAGAAACAAAATATGATCTTGGTGGATTAACGACTGAGAAAGTTTTACAGTATCAAGATGTATTAAGAGATTGTCTAAAAGACTACTTTATGCCACCAGAAGCTACACAAGTAAGTCCACTTATTCCATTCTCACCAATGCCAGGTGGTGCTTTAACAGCAAATACTCAAATGATGAGAGATAACGGTACTTTAGATAAATTCCCTGAAGTTATTAAAGCGATGCAAGAGGTTGTTGAAAAAGGTGGATATGGTACATCTGTAACTCCTGTTTCACAATTTTACTGGCAACAAGCATATGCAAATGTAAACTTTGGTCCATGGAAGCAAATCGCTCCAGGGTATGGGAAAATGGTACTTGGATATTTTGGTAAAACTCCAGTTGAGCCAGATCCAGAAATCGTAAAATTAGTAAGTGAAAAATTAAAGCTTGAGCCTACTACTGAAAATCCTCTTGATATTGCAGATAAAGATGTCACAAAATCTATTGCTGCTTGGAAAGAAAGATTAGAAATTGAAGGTCTAGAAACAACAGAAGAGAATATTTTTATTGCAGCAGCTTGTGATGAAAAAGGGATAGCATTCTTAAAAGGTGAATCACCTTTAAGTGTAAGAAAAACAGATGATTGTGATAACATGACTTGTGAAGTTAAAAATGATGATAAGGGAGAGACAAAAATGGCAGATGGTAACTATACAGTAGTTGTAGATGGAAAGAAATTTAGTGTTCAAGTAGCTGAAGGGAATGCAGATATTCAAGTTGCAGCACCTGCTGCCGCTCCAGCAGCTGAAGCGGTACCTGCTGCCGCTCCAAGTGGAGCAGGAACTGAAGTTGGAGCAACTGTTAGTGGAAATGTATGGAAGATCTTAGTAAATGTTGGTGACAAGGTTGAAAAAGGTCAAGTTATTACTATCTTAGAAGCTATGAAGATGGAGATCGATATTGAAGCTCCAGTATCTGGAACTGTTACTGCTATCGCTGTGAAACCAAACGATGCAGTCAATGAAGGTCAAACAATAGTTGTCATTGGTTAAAGGAACTATTATTTTGGAGAAAACAATGAATAAAAAACTCTTTTCTCTTTTACTTATTGCCTTTTTTACAGTATTTACTAGTAACCTATTTGCTAGTAGTGCTGTGGCAACAGAAACAACTGAAGAGGTAAAAGAGTATCACTCAAAAAGCTTAACAGAACTATTCGCTTCATTCTATGAAACTACTGGTATCAATGCACTTTTAAACCCTAGTGATGATGTTATGACAAGTGAGCCTAATCCAGCAGATGCCAGACCTATGAGTACATTTGAGCAAACATGGGGAAGAATCATTATGTTTGTAATAGTGTTTTTACTCTTTTATCTTGCTATTGCTAAAGGGTTTGAGCCATTATTACTTCTTCCTATTGCCTTTGGTGGATTATTAGCTAATATCCCACTAGCCAATATGGGTGGAGAGCATGGAATGCTTGGTATTATTTATAATATGGGGATCGCTAATGAGTTCTTCCCACTTCTGATTTTTATGGGTGTAGGAGCGATGACAGACTTTACTCCACTTTTAGCAAACCCTAAAACTGCTATTTTAGGTGGAGCAGCACAGTTTGGTATCTTTGGATCACTTGTTGGGGCTGTTGCACTTGGATTTGGTCTACAAGAAGCAAGTGCAATCTCTATTATTGGTGGGGCTGATGGACCAACATCTATCTTTATTGCCAATAGACTAGCTCCTGAAATGCTTGGTGCAATTGCAGTTGCTGCATATTCATATATGGCATTAGTTCCTGTTATCCAACCACCAATTATGAAAGCACTTACAAATGAAGAGGAAAGAAAAATAAAAATGCCACCTCTTAGAAAAGTACACCCTTTAGAGAAACTTTTCTTACCAATTTTAATTTTAATGATGGCAGTTTTAATTTTACCAGAGTCTACTCCACTTATTGGAGCATTTGCACTTGGTAACTTTGCGAAACAATCAGGAGTTGTTGATAGATTAAGTGATACAATGCAGAATGCACTTATCAATATTGTAACAATTTTCTTAGGACTTGGAGTTGGTTCAAAACTAGCTGCTGATAAGTTCTTAGTACTTGATACTATGGGTATTATGGTTATTGGTCTTATTGCTTTTGCTGCGGGTACAGCTGCAGGGGTATTAATGGCTAAGCTTATGAATAAATTTGTAAGTAAAGAAAACAGAATCAACCCTTTAATTGGAGCTGCAGGAGTTAGTGCAGTGCCAATGGCTGCAAGGGTTGTGAGTAAAGTTGGTCAAGAGTATGATAAATCAAACGTATTATTGATGCATGCTATGGGACCTAATGTTGCAGGAGTTATCGGTTCGGCCGTTGCTGCTGGTGTATTATTATCAATATTTAAATAATATAATAAAAGAAGAGATACATAGGTATAAAAAATGGAAGAGATCAAAAACTCAATCGGCTTAGAAAATGTTGGTTCTATCTTAAGAAACTTAGATAGAGAAAACCTAATTAATATGGCAATTGACCATGATGGTGCTGTAGTATCAAAAAGTGGTGCAACAATTATTGAAACAGGTATATTTACAGGACGTAGTCCAAAAGACAAATACTTTGTAGATCAAGAGCCTTCAAACAAAAACATTGCTTGGGGTGATGTTAATAAACCTGTATCAAAAGAGATATGGGATGATCTACTTGCAAAAGCAAAAGCTCAATTAAGTAATAAAGATGTTTTATATGTATCTGATGCTTATTGTGGAGCAAGTGCAGGAAGTAGAAAATCTGTAAGATTTGTAACAGAGATTGCATGGCAAGCTCACTTTATAGACAATATGTTTATTATGCCACCAAAAAGTGAACTAGATGATTTTGAACCTGATTTTACTGTTTATAATGCTTGTAAAACTGTAAATGCAGACTGGGAAAAACAAGGGTTAAACTCTGAAGTATTTGTAGTATTTAATATTGAAGAGAAAACTGCAATTATTGGTGGTACTTGGTATGCTGGTGAGATGAAAAAAGGGATCTTTTCTATGATGAACTACTGGTTACCATTAGAAAATAAACTTCCAATGCACTGTTCTGCAAATGTAGGGAAAGATGGGGATGTTGCCCTATTCTTTGGGCTTAGTGGAACAGGAAAAACTACACTTTCAACAGATCCAGAGAGAGCTTTAATTGGTGATGATGAGCATGGTTGGGATAATGACGGAGTATTCAACTTTGAAGGTGGATGCTACGCAAAAGTTATCAACCTTGATCCTTCAGCTGAGCCTGAGATCTATGGTGCAATTAAAAGAGGTGCAATCTTAGAAAACGTTGGATATGATGAAGATGATGGTGATGCTTTATGTGTTGAAGTTGATTATTCTTGTAATAAAAAAACTGAAAATACAAGAGTTTCTTATCCAATTAATCATATTGAAAATATCAAAGAAGATATGCAAGCTGGACACCCTAAAAATATCATCTTTTTAAGTGCTGATGCTTTTGGTGTATTGCCTCCTGTATCAAAACTTACAAAAGAGCAAGCGATGTATTATTTCCTCAGTGGATATACTGCAAAAGTTGCAGGAACTGAGAGAGGAGTGACAGAGCCTCAAGCTACATTTAGTGCTTGTTTTGGGGAAGCTTTCTTACCACTTCATCCAACAGAGTATGCAAAACTTCTTGGAGAAAAAATTGATAAGCATGGAGCAAATGTATATCTAGTAAACACTGGATGGACAGGTGGTGCTTATGGTACTGGGAAAAGCATGAGCATTAAAAACACAAGAGCGTGTATCAATGGTATTTTAGATGGAAAAATCGAAGCAAGTGAATTTGAAACTCTTCCATTATTTAACTTATCTATTCCAAAAACACTTGAAGGTGTTGATACTGAAGTATTAAACCCTAGAAACACATGGGCTGATAAAGATGCTTATGATGCTGGAGCAAAAGAGTTAGCTTCTATGTATATAGAGAACTTTAAAAAATATTTAACTGATGATAGTGATTTTAACTTCACTGCAGCAGGTCCACAAATATAATAATTAATTATCTTC
>CBETOJ010000131.1:0-5203 GCA_965537725.1 uncultured Campylobacterales bacterium
CTAGTAATTTAAATAAGTTTTTATTATCATTATGTATTCTATTAATGGAGTTCAAAATGAAGGCATCAGGCCTATTTGTAAAAGCATTGGAAAATGAAGGATAAAAATGACAACAAAAGAAGTAACATCACCATTTAATGACCAAATTGTAGGAGAGGTTCCATTTAGCACTTTTGAAGAAGTGGAAGCGGCTATTGATCTAGCACATGAAAAATTTTTAGATGTGGATAACTGGATCCCAAGACACAAAAGAGTAGAGATCTTAGAAAAAGCGATGGAGATCATCTCTTCAGATATTGAAGGGCTTACAAATCTTTGTGCTAGTGAGGGTGGGAAACCTTATATGGACTCAAAAGTTGAAGTAATCAGAGCTATCAATGGAATCAAAATAGCGATCGAGCACCTTAGTGTCTATGAAGGGAAAGAAGTAGCTATGGGACATACTGCATCTTCTGCTAATAGAATCGCTTATACTATGAAAGAACCTATTGGAGTAGTTGCTGCAATTTCTGCTTTTAATCATCCTTTTAACCTTGCAGTTCATCAAGTGATCCCTGCACTTGCAGTTGGGTGTCCTGTGATTATCAAACCTGCTACTTCAACTCCAATGAGTGCTTTAAAACTAATTGAAATACTAGAACTTGCTGGTCTTCCAAAAGGTTGGGCTCAAGCAGTTGTATGTGATAGAAAAGCTGGAGAACTCCTAGCAACTAGTCCTAAAACTTCATTCTTAACTTTTATAGGATCAGGAGAAGTTGGTTGGTATCTTAACTCAAAAGTATCTCCAGGGACAAGAGTAGCACTAGAACATGGTGGAGTAGCTCCTGTAATCGTAGAAGCTGATGCAGATATAGAAGACCTCATCCCATCTATTGGAAAAGGTGGATTTTATCATGCTGGACAAGTATGTGTATCAGTGCAACGAGTTTTTGTACATGAAGATATTTGCCAAGAAGTTGCTACAAAACTCAGCGAATATACATCTAAACTTATTGTTGGAGATCAAATGGATCCAAAAACAGAAGTTGGCCCACTTATTACAAACTGGGAAACAGATAGAGTCGCTGAATGGGTTGATGAAGCCAAAACAAAAGGTGGAGAGATATTAACTGGTGGAAATAAACTCTCAGCTTCAACTTATGAGCCAACTGTTATCTTAAATCCAAGTGATGATGCTTTAGTTTCAACTAAAGAGGTATTTGGTCCAGTTGTTTGTATCTATTCGTATAAAACTTTAGATGAAGCAATAGATAGAGCAAATAGCCTTGACGTATCTTTCCAAGCAGCAGTATTTACAAAAAATATTGATAATGCTTTAAAATCTGTAAAAAGATTAAACGCTACAACTGTTATGGTAAATGATCATACAGCCTTTAGAGTTGATTGGATGCCATTTGGCGGAGCACAAACTTCAGGTCTTGGAATGGGTGGGATTCCTCACTCTATGGATGAAATGTCCAATGAGAAGATGATGGTGATCAAGTCTAGCTTTTTATAGTAAATAATATGTCATCTTGTAAATTTGGACTTAATGATCATAAACCTTTTTTAAAAGATCATGATCACCATCATAACCATGATCATAGTGGTGCAGATAAGAAAGTATTAAAACTTGCTCTTAGTATCACTCTTATCACTATGTTCTTAGAGTTTTTCTATGGTTTTTTATCAAACTCTTTAGCTCTAATCTCTGATGCTATTCATATGTTTACCCACTCTTTTGCTTTGATCATTTCTCTTGTAGCAATTATCATTGCAAGTAAACAAGCTCCACTTTCTAAAACCTTTGGATATTACCGTGTAGAAGTATTAGCTGCTTTTATCAATGGTATCACGATCATACTCTCTATCTTTTGGATACTTTATGAAGCAGTTGAGAGGTTTTTAGATAGATATCAAAATGGCTCTTATCGTAGCTTCAATTGGGCTAATTGTAAATATCATTACTGGCTAAAGCTCCTAAAAAAAAGATCCCCTTTCCACTGTGAAAAAAGTTTTCCACTATACACCATCAAAGAACTTGGTGCAATAGATGGGATATAGATTTTTATAGGATCCTACATCCCTTTTAAACTTTTGGCTTCTCCCACATCTGAAAAGTTCCAATACTCTTTTCCAGGGGAAACTCTTGCCCAACCATAATTTTTCCCTTTTTGAAAGATATTGATCTCATCTCCACCACGAGGGTCATGTTCACATTCAAAAAGGATATCTCTTGTCTTATCATACACTAAGCCCTGTGGGTTTCGCTGAATATCTAAAAGCCCACCTTGCCCTTTTTGAAAGATCTTTGGAGTATTTTTTAAAGCTGTTATTGAATTATTCTTCATATCTAATAAAGAGATATCACCATATTTTCCTGTAATAAGCATCACCTTTTCATCTAAAAATGCCATCCCCCAAGGGGCATTTAATCCTGATACTATTTTTGTCAATTTATATTCAACAGCACCTAGTATATTTATACTCATCAGCAAAAAAGTTATAATCTGTAATAGTTTCATCTTTACTCCTTTTGTAGTTCAGTTTTGTTACAATAACAATACTATGTTAGATATCAACTTAATTTTTCTTTTTACTATAAGTTCTTTTCTTTTAGCTTTAGCTCCAGGACCTGATAATATTTATATACTCACTCTTAGTATAACCAATCGATTTAAAACTGCTTTTATTACAATTCTTGGATTATGTACAGGAATTATTATTCATACCCTTGGAGCAACTTTTGGGATATCTATCATCTTTCAAACTTCAGAACTTGCCTTTGATATAGTAAAATACTTAGGAGCTTTATATCTTATCTATCTAGCCTATCAAGCTTTTAAACATAAAGATGAAAAACTTGACTTAGATGGTAAAAATTCTTCTATTCAGCTAAAGAGACTTTATATAAAAGGTTTTTTTATGAATCTTTTAAATCCTAAAGTTGCTTTATTTTTTCTAGCCTTATTACCACAATTTGTAAATCCAAATCTTGGAAATATCTCTTTTCAAATGATCATTTTAGGAATAATATTTATAATAAGTACTATAATTACATTTTCAATGATTGCTTACATGGGAAATAGACTAAGCCTAAAACTTCGTCAAAACCCTGCAATCGTTTCAAAACTCAATCTCTTGACCGCATTTGTCCTTCTTGGACTAGGACTTAGACTACTATTTACTGGGAGGTAAAATATGGAAGCAAATATTATTAGTATAGCAACAGGTGAAGCCAAACCATATTTTAGAAAATCAAAAAATGAAGAGTTTGAAAGTGCTTATAAAAAAGATCAATTTTTTGACTCTATAGAAGTAAATGCCTTAGGACTCAAAGGGGATTTTCAAGTGGATAAAAGGTTCCATGGAGGGGAAGAAAAAGCGATCCATATAGGATCAGCTCTTCACTTTCAAAGGTTTCAAGACAACTCGGAAACTCCTCTTGATAAGCTAAGTTTTGGGTGCAATATCTTTATCGACTCCTTTGATGAAAAAGACATCTATGTGGGAGATATCTACACAATAGGTGAAATAGAGATACAAGTCACCCAACCAAGGCAACCATGCTGGAAAATCGGTGTGATTTTTGATAAAGAGATTAATAAATATATAGTAAGAAACCATGCTACAGGATGGTATGTAAAGATACTTAAAAGTGGAACAATAGATAGTAAAAACCCAATGGTTTTAAAGCAGAGACTTACAAATATCCCAATATATGATATGAGTGTCTATCTTCATAAGCCACCAAGTGATGAAAAACTTATCGAAGAGATACTCTCATATGATTTTGTGGCACAAGCCTATAAAGATGATATTTTAAAAGCTCTTAGACGTTAGTCTTTTTGCAAAAAGTAAAAAGAGTATCCCTATAAAAGCGATCAAAGCAGTAATATAAAGTGCCATATCATAGTTTCCAAACTTCTCAAAAAAATAGACACTATAAAGAGGTGCTGCTACCTGCCCTATCCCATACGCAGCAGTCATCCCACCCATAAATATCACAGGATTTTTTCCCGCTAACTTTCCACCATAGTTCATAAATAAAGCCACATGAGCTATAAAGGTACTTCCATAGAGTGCTCCACTTAAGAGATTAAGATAAATATCATTGGTAAGTGTTGGGATAAGGATACCCACTATCTGTAATATAAAAGTGATAATGATCACATCTACAGTATTAAACCGATGAGCTAATCGCATCCAAATAATAGCCGAAGGGATACCAGCAAGCCCAACCATAAGCCACCCAAGACTTCCATATCCCTCTAAACCTTCAAGAGAATTGATAATATCAGGAAAAAATGTCGCTTGAACTACAAAGCTCACCCCTGCCGTAAAATACGCTAAGATAAGTAAGATCACATAAGGAGTAAACATAGACTTTGATACCTTATGTTTTGAAGCACTTTGTTTTAACTCCTTATCAAAAGAAAGGATATAAACAATATAAAATGAAACTACAAAAGCAAAAAGAGTCAACACCATCCAAGCATCCCTCCAACTTCCATACTCCATAGTCCCTTGTGAGATCAACTCACTAATAGTGATAGCAAATCTCCGATCCCCGTAAAATGTATCCCCATCGCTTTAGTCTTGTCTTCATAATTAAGCTTCACCATCACAATAGCTCCACCAACAATCAAAACCATAGCACTTCCAAACCCAGCAAGTATACGAGAGATAAACCATAAAGTCTCATTGGTAGTTGTAGCTAAGATAAGTGTGGTCAAGATACTTAGAACTATCCCTATACGAAAGAACTTTACCTTGGCATTAATATCTTGCAAAAAGATACTAAATACTGCACCACTTAAATATCCAGCATATTTTACACTTAGAAAATCTTCTAGCATAGGTGGTAAAAGCGTAGTAAAAGCAAAACGTGCTACACCTACTCCTACTATGATACTTAGGATTCCTGCTAGGAGGATGTTTGAATTTTTGTTTTTGTTGAAAATGTTTTGTTCCTTAGTGTAGTAAGATGTTATGGAATCTTTGTGCTTTCTTTTTTATTGGCGAATTTTATCATAAGAGTTTATAAGTGACCTTTAATATTTTTTAAAATGTATTTTTATCAAGGATTTTTACTAATAATCATACATAATGTATGTTTATCCATGATATTTCGATAATAACTATACATTTTCATAGTATTTAAAGATGAAAGAATCCTTAAAAAACACTCTCTTTTTACACTAAACTTCATATAAACAGCTTA
>CBETOJ010000132.1:0-5188 GCA_965537725.1 uncultured Campylobacterales bacterium
AAGATATTGTGATTCATAACACTACAAATTCAATAGATGGTGGAGTGTTTTCTCCAATGACACGACGAAGTCTTGATTTATAAAAAGTGATTATTTAGGCACCCATATTTTTCATTAAGCCCCATTTTCAGACAATCATTTACAATCTTATTTGAAAGAATATACTTTTAGATTTAATCGCAGAAAGTCAAAAAATTTTAGGTTTAACTTTAGGTATGCTAGTGATGGCTATGAGTTTAATACTTTTTAAACTATTTTAGTTTTGATTCTATCCCTAGCTAGGGATAGAATATGTAATTGTTTTTGCTCTTGAGCTATTTAAATTATAATCAGTTGAATCGTAATTGTCCACATACTGCCAATTTGCAGTTGCATTTGAAGCTGTAAATGTCACAGTCATAAAACCTCTATCATAGGCATTAAGATACTCTAAAGAATCTATTAAGAGCTCAATTGCTCCCTCAAATTGTAAAGCAGTTGCAGCATCACTTAACCCTGCATACTCTTCAAGACCTGGAGAAGTTACAGATGGAGTTGC
The DNA here is from genome assembly GCA_965537725.1 of uncultured Campylobacterales bacterium. Taxonomy (GTDB): domain Bacteria; phylum Campylobacterota; class Campylobacteria; order Campylobacterales; family Arcobacteraceae; genus JAIOSF01. The sequence continues at coordinate 539 of CBETOJ010000132.1, forward strand.
AAACTCGATTCCCACTTGATCGCCATTCATATCGATAAGGTTATTATTCCAAGCATTATGTGTATCACCTGCTAAAACTACTAAGTTTTTTGCTAAAGCTTTTACTGTGCCATAGATCACTTCTCTCTCAGCATAATACCCATCCCAAGCATCAAGGTTATATGGAATAGTTGTATTCAATCTTGCTAACTCTTCTTCAGTAACTGTAGTATCTCCTTGTAAAACTCTCGTTTTAATAGTTACAAGCTCAGTTAGTTTTGTATTAAGTGCTGATAATAATGCAGTTTTTGTCTCACCCTCAGCACCTTCTAATTGTGATATGATCATTAAAAGTTCACTTGGTAGATTCATTTTACCCATCAATACTTGCTGACCTAAAACCTGCCAAGTTGCTGTTGATGTTTGCAACTCTGTTTGAAGCCATGCTAATTGTTCAGCCCCTAGCATTGTTCTACTTTGATCTGTAAGTTCAGCGGTAAAAGTAGCACTATCAAAATTTCCCTGTGTATCATAATAATCTGCATAACTTAATTGTTTATCTCTTCCAAAGATTCTAGTCTCTAGCATATGTAGTGATACAAGATCTCCAAAATCAAAGCTTCTAAATATCTGCTTTTTATCATCTACTGGACGAATTGGTAACCACTCAAAATAAGCTTGCAGTGCATCAGCTACTCTTTGAGTAAAATCACCCTCACCATCATTATGATTCTCTGCTCCATCTTTATACGTATCATTTGCTATCTCATGATCATCCCATACTACTATCATTGGGCATTTTGCATGGATCGCTTGTAATCCAGCATCCGTATGATATAAAGCATATCTCTTTCTATAATCACTTAAAGTGAATAACTCAGTATTATTATCCTCAGGTAATACTCTTCCAATAGTTTCAGCTTTACTTGTAGCATATGCAGGGATTTTTGCTTCAAAATCATCATTTTCATACATCCCATACTCATAAATATAATCTCCCACATGAACTGTTACATCTAGATCATCAAGTTTTGAGGCTGCATCATACACATTAAAATATCCATTTGGATAGTTTGCACAGGTAAATACTGCCATTTTTACTTGCTCTGGAGTATCTGTTGGAAGTGTTTTGGCTATTCCTACAGAAGAGATAGTCTCATTGACTAAAAATCTATAATAGTATTTTGTAGTAGCTGTTAGATTTTGAACATCTACTTTTACTGTAAAGTCTCCATCTTTTGTAGCTGTATATGTTCCATTGTTTGTAATATTTGTAAATGCTTCATCTGTAGCTACTTCAAAGTTTACCTCTATATCACTATCAATATTCTCTACATGACTTACCCTTGTCCAAATGATCACTTTATCACTCAGTGGATCTCCACTAGCAACTCCATGATTAAATGCAACATTAAGTGTTGAATCACTACTTCCACATCCACTAAGACCTGTTGAGATTAAAAGTGAAGACGCTGCAAATGCAGATATCTTTAAAAACTCTCTTCTTGAAATTGTTATCATTTTATTTCCTCATCAAAAAAAGGGCGACGTAAAAGTCACCCTATATTTCTTAAAACCAAATTTTAAACTTATTTGATCTCATAAATTGCAGTTGAACCACTCATCTCATAAGAAACAAGTAATAAAGCTTTTCCATTTGGAGAATCACTCGCATCTATAAACTTCATCCCCTCTGGAGAGATATCGCCAGCAGACCCAGTCTCAACATACCCTACATAAGATGCAGCAGTTGGAGTTGTAATATCATAGATTAATAATGCATTTTGTCTCTCTAAACCTATAAATGCATATGTTTTTCCATCAATTGTTCCTACTGTTAAAGCTTCTGGTTCTGCACCTTTATTTCCACTTCTTCCATCCATTTCACCCTCATCTTGGTTAAATAGTGCTGGTTGAATTTGTGCAACTTTTTTAGAGATCTCATCTCCACTATCCCATACTAGATCACCATTTGCATCCCAAATAGAGAAACTTCTAGCTCCATATGTGTATAACTTATCATAATCACCATCACTATCAGTATCTCCAAGATCAACCATCACTTTTAGATCATTTTCACTTGTATAAGCATCTGCTATTGTAGGATCAAGAGTTAGTTTTGAGATTTTTGACTCATCCACATGAGACTCTTGTTCATCTCCATTTGTATCATCATAAAGATATTCTCTTCCATCACCCTCATTTGCAGTTACTAAATAAGTAGCTCCATTAGAAGTATATGATGCGATTGAATCTGGCTGATATAATCCAAAAAGACCTGGATAAGATTTCATCTTGATAAGCCCCTCTTCTTCAATATCTATAGTATTTCCTGAATCTTCGTTATAACTTTTTGCTCCAAAAGATTTAATATACTCTAGAGCATTTGTAGTAAGATTTACCTTTGCTAATGCATTATTTTCTTGTAATGTTACATAAGCATACTCTCCACTTACAGTAACATACTCTGGCTCTAAATCTTTTGTTTGCGAATTACTTGGTGTTCCTCCAAGTCTTACAGCAGTTCCATCACTTGCATCAGTTGTAGTGATATCTAAAGCAATATCAGTGTATGAATAATCTGCCATAGAGATAACTCCAATAGTTCCCTCTGGGTCTACACTATAATCTCCATTAGGCTCACCCTCATTTGCAACGATCACTTTTGAACCATCTTCACTAAATGTAACCATATCAGGTAGATATCCTACTTCTACTGTTTGAAGATGTGTTCCATTTGTATCAAAGAATACAACATTTCCTTTGCTATTAGTTTTTAACCCATCAGTTGATTTATTATCAACTGCTACTGCAACTTTTCCATTATATACCGCTACTGAATTAACTCCTGTACCATATGCTGATAAAGATACACTTGATACTAATGTAGGAGCTGTTACATCAGAGATATTTACAATATCTAAAGCATTGTTTGCACCATTTGTGATAAACATTCTTTTTGTATCTTTATCAAATGCTACAATTTCACTTCCACCTTCAGTATTTGTATCATATGATCCAAGTTTTTCAAGTTTTCCTGAAAAGTTTAGATTTGAAACAGTATATAAAGTATTTCCATCAACTGTTGTTCCATCACTATCAAGATATTTTTGCTCTAAAACACCACCTGTTGACCATGTAGCAAAATCATCATCATTTACAATTCCAAGATCACCGTTTCTAAATACAATTAGACCTTCCATTTTATCGTGTGGATATGAAACTTCATTTACCATATCAACAACAAGTTCTTTTCCAACTGGATAGATCCCTTTTGCTTCTAAAGCTTCCCATCCACCATTTAGTACAGTTTGCTCTAATGTTTGTCCATCAATTGTAAGACCAAGATCAGCATCTTGAGCCATTCCATCTTCTAATGAAACATTTTCTAACTCTGTTCCACTTGAAAGTGTAATTTTGTAAACATGTTTTTGAAGATCACTTGTATCTTTTAAAAAGCTTCCATCTCTTTCAATAATTAAAAACTCATCATTTGTAAGAGCTACGATCTCTGAGTTTGAGTTTTGTGTTTTCTCTTGCTTGTAAAGATATTGTTTTGCTACACCAGTTTCCACATCTACTGTTACAATTCTTGTGATATTAAGATCTTTTACCTCTGAAGATGGAAGATACATAGTTGATTGCATGATCCCTACTAATGTTTTTTCATCTGGAGTGATCGTTAAACCTTCCATTCCTCTATTTGCTCTTCTATAAGCAAACTCAGCTGGTAATTGGTGAGTTAATCTTGTATCTGAAGCAAAAGGGTTGATACGACCGATCTCTTTTCCATCTGCATCAAAGTGAACCATATGTGGACCATACTCATCACTTACCCAAAAAGTACCATCAGATAATGCTGCTAACCCTTCACCATCTAAACCATAATCATCAAGTTTGATATTTCCCTCATCATCTAAGATAGTATTTCCATCTGCATCGTATGGAGTTTCTCCTGTTCCACCCAAAGCTGATGTATTTGGAAGTCCTGTGATAGTTGAACCATCAGGTCTTTTTAATAAGATATCTTTTACTTTAGATACTGAACCATCTGATTGAATCTCAAAAAGACCAATTCTAGGTACATAATCTGGAACTGGAAATTTTTTTCCTTTTCCATCATCCCCTGTAAATTTTGCATTAGGTCCTCTATCTGTTAAAGCATAGAACTGGTTATCATTTGTAGGATGAGCTGCTGCTGCTGATCCATATCCACCATTTCTAACGAAAAACTTTTCACCCTCTTTTGCACCATTATCTAATTCACTTCCAATCTCCGTATAAGGTAATACTGCTCCTGTATTAAAGAACTTTGCTATTGTAGTATCAGATGAACTATCACTTGATGAACTACCACACCCTGTTAATGAAATAGATAATAATGCACTTGCAACTGCACCACTTAACCAATATTTTTTATTCATGTTGTCTCCTGTTTGTAAATTCGTAACATTCTACTTTCCAAAAGCTACAAATTGGTTACATTATAAAATAATTTTTTATTTATTTTACTCAACTTTCGGACGTTTTTCCAATCAGAAAAGCCAGATATAACCCTATAAATAAAGGCTTTTAGCTATAATTCATTCGACCAAAAACAAAATAAATCAATGATACAGTGACTATGCTAGATCGTGTAACCCAAGAGAATGCCCATGAAGCAAATTCAGT
>CBETOJ010000133.1:0-5158 GCA_965537725.1 uncultured Campylobacterales bacterium
AGTATTCTATCATTATTATGTTTTTTAGAAATAGTAGTTAAAAAGATTTATATGGAGATGAAAATAGAGTATAATGTAGGAAATAGTTTAGAAGATAAGATATTAGTATCTGAATTTAAAAAATTAGTGCATTTTCAAATACTTGATCATATGCAAACGGTAGCCGAAGTTGCAAATGAAGTCAAGCATTGTTATTATTACAGCTCAGATTGTTTAGAATTGGATATATCACCATATCGCTATCACGATGAAGCATTAGTTGCTTTAGAATCAGCTCACTATATAAGCTATTGGTTTTATTCAATTTTTCAGGGTGTTTGGTTTTATCCAAAGTCTTTTATAAAACCTGCAAAACATAATAGTTTTGTTAAATACTACTCATATGAACAAATTTACCACAAATATCAAAGCATAGAACATATAGATGTGATCTTACTTTCTAATAATGAACAATTAGAATATTCTTCATACAAAAAATACTCCAGTGTTGTTGAAGATATGATGGGATTAATCTATTTGGAAAACGTGGAAGAAAAGAAGGGTTTAGAAGATTTTTTTGATACGCCTACTAAATCTCAAAATAAAGCTATAGGGATGATCAATAAGTTTCTTGATAACCCCATGCAAAAAATATTTATACTCAAGGGCTATAGTGGTACGGGGAAGACTTACATGACAAAGGGACTTACAGATTATTTCGATTCAATTGTAAAAAATTATGTTATGGTTGCACCTACAGGGAAAGCAGCAAGGGTAATACAAGATAAAACAGGTAAACCTGCAGAAACTATTCACAAAGCAATCTACGAACTAAAATATATACAAGACAAAGAAGAGAGTTTTAAATTTCATTTTCATCATAATGAAACAATTACACATCCTTCAAATACAATCTTCTTGGTAGATGAAGCATCTATGATTAGTGATAATTATAGTAAACAAGAACATTTTAGATTTGGGACTGGAAAACTTTTATCTGATCTTATAAGGTTTACAAGGATTGATGATCCAAATTACAACAATAAAATAGTTTTTATAGGAGACAATGCACAATTGCCACCTGTAGGTATGCAAGCATCACCAGCGTTATCAAACTTTTATATAGAAAAGGAGTTTAATCTTCAATCACAATCATGTGAGTTAGTAGATGTAGTACGCCAAAAAAATAAAAGTGGGATATTAATTAATGCAACAAATCTACGTAAATGCATCGATGGCAATATGAAGATTGAAAAACTAGATCTAAACCATAGTGATATTGACATAATTGAAGATAGTCAAGTTGTAGAGAGATATCTAAAAGAACCTAAAAATTCTATAATAATAGCTTATTCTAACAAAGCTGTTGATAAGTATAATCAACGAGTGAGAGAAAAGATGTTTCCGAATGAAGACTATATTGTATCAGGAGATAGTATTATTGCTACAGCAAATAATCATAATTTGAGTGTAATGATAAATAATGGAGATCAAGGTAGAGTTGTTAAGTTATTGCAAGAACCACTGATACGAGATATAACTGTTTCTATAAATATTAATGAAGAAAAAATAACAGTTACTATTCCACTAATATTTAGAGTAATTGAAGTGGACTTTGCAAAATCATCCAAAGAAGCGGCATTTGAGGCTTTAATATTTGAAAATCCACTATATAGGTCAATTGTTTATCAAAATACTGAATTTGAGAAAATGATTGATTTTCATGGTTTAAGCGATAGTGATATTGAACGAATTGAAAGGTTAGCTCTTTACAAAGATGTAGTTTATAGAGCTAGGATGTTAGGTATCAATTCTTCTAAAAAGCTTCAAAATTTTATTGCAGAAGATCCTTATTTTAATTCTCTAAAGATAAAGTTCGGATACTCCATAACTTGTCATAAAGCTCAGGGGAGTGAGTGGAAGAAAGTTTATCTTGATTCAAAATTATACCTGTTTAATGTATCCATTGATTATCTTCGTTGGCTTTATACTGCTATTACAAGAGCTTCGGAGAGGTTAGTGTTAATAAAGTAAAGAAAAATGAGTGACTGAAAAATAGTCACTCATGTAGATATCGTTCTTGATTTCAAAAATCTAATAATTTCATTACGACTGGAATAGTTTTTAGAACCAATTTTTACAACTTCTAATTCACCTTGTGCAAGTAACTTTCTACACATTGCACTTCTGATAATTCCATAATCATCTAAATCTTTAATTGATAACAAAATCTTTTTGGGTAATAATTCATCAAAGTTTGTTTTTGGTTGATATTTCTCCATTTATATTCCTTTCTTAATGGTCAAAAGTGAAGTTGCTTCAAAGTTATTGTCAACTTCAACAGGAAGTCCAAGTGAACCACGAATGGACTCAAGCTCTTTTAAACTGAAATAACCAAGCTCTGATTCCAAGCCTTGTACATACCCAAAACATGTATCAAAATCTTGTTTTGAGATTTCGATAAGAAACCAAGTGAAATTAGCATATGGAGTAAAAATCTTCATTTGAAAGATAGGATTCTCTTGTGATTCAGTTTCATACAAATCAGGTAATTGTTCAAGTTGCTCTTTTGATAAAAGGCTACTCATCTTAAGCAGCCTGTCGTTTTTGCATATACCACACACGATCCTGACCCGACCATCGGAATCCCGCATTTTTGATAATAGATTTTTTATCAAATATCCCATCACCTGTAACAACAAGCACATCTCCTTTATCTACAACCTGAAGTCCAGCATTAATTAAAGCTGAGAAATCATTTTGATGTTGATAAGGTTTTTGATATGTGTTGTTATTTGTTTTATTATAGTTTTGTTGTACATTGTTCATGTTCTGTTTACTTTGCTGGCTTACTGCACTATTTACCTCATTGGATGACGCATAGTGTTCTGAACCAGATAAACCACATGCTGATAAGCTACGACCGATTGCCGAAGTCTCAGCGTTCTCCATTGCACTAGATGAATTTATCCAACCTTCTGACCTAAACTCCTCAGCATAACCAGTAGCGACCAAAGCTCCATCAATAGTTATCCTTGCTTGTATTACAACTCTTTGTTCATCATCATGAACAAGAACTGTTTCAATAGTAGCTGATGGGAAATTAGCTCTAAAGGCTTCTACCCTAGAAGCGACACTTGCATATTGTTTACCGCGAATATCTATTTTATCCATTGACCTTAACTGTTCAACTGCTTTATGTAGTGGGTGATTTTGTGTTTGCATATTATCCTCCATATTATGCTGCTTTATCTTGTGTTAGTATCTCATCTACTTGTGTAGTTGAGTTTGCAGACCTTTTAGAGTTGATCTTAATTTTTTGAGGTATGGTTGTAGTTACACTCTCAACCTCGATATAATCTTTGATACTCTCATACTCATCTTCATTTTCTATCGCTTTTAGAAGTGCCATCTCATCAACTGCAAATGATACAAACCCCTGATTCAGAAGAGATGTTTCATCCAAGATTTTGATTGACTTTTTGGTAGAGCATTTTTCTGGGCTTATCGTTATCGATGATACTGCTGTAGCACCTTCAAGCCTATCGATGCCGTATTCATCTTTTAGTACACTTGCTGTAATTTCAAGTGCTAACTCTTTTGAACTTGATAAAGACTTTTTGATAGACTGCAAAGTCTTTATTTCATCTGCTATAAATGAAATTTTGGCTGATATCTGATTGATACTGTATGCGATGTACTCTGCTTTCTCAAAGTAACTTTTATCTGATTCAAGAACTTGTCTTATATAGTCCTTGAACCACTCTTCATTACCTTGTTTTAAATTCTCCATTTCAGATTGGAGTCTGTATTTTTGAACTTGCATTTTAACATCTCCTTTATGCAGCTAGTTGTAATGACTGTTGAGATAGAAGTTTCAAATTCGCTACTTTATCAACAAGACCAAAAAGCTGTTGCCCTATACTCAATTTTGAGTCTATACTTTGAAGCTCCTTGCTCGTGAAGTTTCGCTGTGAAGTGAGATTTTTCCCTTTTACTCCACCCCTTAAACAAGCCTCTTCGACTCTATTAAAGCACCTCCAAAGATCTCTGCCTTGATCCCCACTTCTTCTGACTTCAAGCATTGATTTATAATCAATATCATGTATCTCTGTATCGAACCTAATTTTGGCTGCTGCTTTTGCAAAAGCAAGTTCTTCTGCTGGTTCAAGACTAATTTCTTTATAAGAGTTTATTTTCTCTTCTAAAATTGGCAGATAACTTACGATTGATTCAATTGCATTAGATACATCCTCTTCGCAAAATCCAATATGTTTTATTTTATGTGCTTCCATTATTGAGTCTGCTAGGATAAGTCCATTTTGACATATTAGGCGAAATACGCCTAATTTTAACTCTACGCATGCCGTCTTATCATGAGATGAAGTCAAAATTATCTGCGGAATATTCTCTTCTTCCATCAAAAATGAGCTAAAGTTTTGTAGAACAATAAGATGTTTTTGATAGTTTTGTTTATCTTCTGATCTTACTTTATTCTCAAATGCTTCTACAGGGTGCCACCCATGACCTTTTAGAATTTCTAATATTTTCGCAGTGGAGATATGAATGTAGCGATCACTTACACTAGAATGAGCCTCAGTGTTAAAAACACTAGGGGCAACTTGTTTTATTTTCTCTATTGACATTGGTAATTTAGACATTTAAAATCCTTTGTTTGTTTTATGTTTTAAATTGAAAGCCTATGGCTAAAACTAATCTTCATCTAGTACTGAATCTAGCACCTTACATGCAACAACAGCTGCTAATATTAGAAATGGCATTTATGCTCCTTTCAATGGCTGAAAATATAAGTTGTTGATAGGGTGTAGATGTTTATGAGTCTTCAATACTTTTGCTTTACAAAATACTTTCTCCATATCATCCAGTTCTACTTCATTTGGTAGTGTGTAATTTTCTCTTAAATACTCACTATAAGCTAAGTCTTCTTGAAACTGTTTTTCTTGCTCTAATAAAGATTGTTCATTTATCCTCATAATCTATATCCTTTTTTATCACATATACAAGCTCCTATAACTCCTGTAATTATAAGTACTGGTAAAATGTAACACTTCGATTTTATTTGTTCTACAATCATTTTGTATCTCCCTTTTATGAATTTAAACAAAGGGCTTTTTTAATGAATGAACCCAGTGCTTACACATAAATTATATATGTTTAT
>CBETOJ010000134.1:0-5149 GCA_965537725.1 uncultured Campylobacterales bacterium
AAAAATTTTAATCCAATTCTAACTGAGTTTTCTTAAAATTTCTGTGAAAATCCCCTCCCAATTTTTACTATTTTTGTGGATTTCTATCCATCTATGGAAACAGGTATCACCAATGCCGTATCTGTTGCAAATAACAGTAAGATCAAAGAGACACTTCAAACAAATGATAAAGAGTTGGCTTATAAGGTATCAATAAATTAAAAGGGCAATATCAAGAGTTTACAAAGTTTAAAAATGTCAAGATATATATTCAAAAGACAATGTTGGAGGGGTTCCAGATCAAATTATAGATAAGATATTTGAACTGTATTTCACTACAAAACATCAAGCTAAGGTACAGGTCTTGGGCTTCATATGACCTATCGAATCATCAATGAAAATATCTACGGTTCCATAGATGTAAAAAATGTCAAATATAGATATAAAGAGAAGGATTATAAAGGGGCGCTGGTTTAGTGTACGTATCCCTTTACACTTAACATTAAATTAATCTCTTTTGAATACAATTCCATATGAAAAAATATTTCCCTTACCTTACGATCTTTATTATTATAGCGATTATTGTAGTGCTGTTTTTATCCCTTTCCAAAAGTCAAAATATGACAGTAGTGTATGTAGGAAATAAAGAGAAAAAACCTATTAGCATAGAGCTTGGTAAGTTTCAAGATAGTGATTGTGGAATGGTGATAGATGATATCACATATGCTTCACAAGTGGTAAGTCCAAGTGGTAAAACATACTTTTTTCATGATCATGGTGGGATGGTCAATTGGCTCTCAACCAAAGAGTTTAAAGATATTGCTATAATTTGGGTGATGACAAAAGATACCAAAAGATGGATAGATGGAAGATCAGCTTGGTATAGTCGAACTGATCATACGCCTATGTTATATGGATTTGGTGCGTATGAAACTAAAAAAGATGGTTTAATAGATTTTGAGACGATGTTTTTACATATGGTTAGAGGTGAACATCTTGCAAACCCTAAAATCAAAAAACAATTATTAGGAGATAAGTAGATGGAAGCAGTTGATCTTATTAGTATAATCACTATTGCTTTTTTAGGCTCATTTGGTCACTGTATTGGTATGTGTGGTGGAATTGTGATTGCTTATAGTAGTACAAAGGTACAGCAACAGTGGAATAAAACACAGCAATCAACTGCTCATATTTTATACTCTTTAGGAAGAGTTTTAACTTACTCTATTTTAGGAGCGATTTTTGGATTTTTAGGTGGGGTTGCAACTTTTTCAAATACTGCCAATGGTATTTTATGGTTAGTAGCTGGAACAGCTATGATCCTTACTGGACTTTCTTTACTTGGAAAAGTAAAGTTTTTGACGCTCATAGAACATTCCGTTTCAAAGTCTACTTGGTATCAGACGAATTTTAAAGCACTTCTAGCTAGTCAATCATTTTTTAGTTTCTTTTTACTTGGGATGTTAAATGGACTGCTTCCTTGTGGGTTTGTATATTTCTTTGCAATTACAGCAGCTAGTACTGCTGATCCACTTTATGGAGCAATAGTAATGATGATCTTTGGACTGAGCACCATTCCAGCACTTTTTTCTTTAGGATTTTTTGTAGGGATCTTTAAACAAAGTGGCTTTAGAAATATTATGATGAAGTTAGCAGCTATTTCAGTACTTTTATATGGATCATATACGATCTATAATGGGTATAATTATTTAACTGATCCAAATAGAACTTTATTGGAGTGCCATTAATGGTAAAAAAGTTTTTACTGCTATGTTTTTTTAGTTTTTCTCTTTTTGCCTACGATACGATCTATTTTTTGCCAGATCAAGCAAAAGAGGCTAAAAAGCAGATGATCTCTTTACTTGAAGAGGCAAGAGAGTCTATTGATGTGGCTGTTTATAGTATCGATGAAAAAGATTTCACCAAGGCTTTAAAAAAAGCTTCTAAAAATGGTGCTAAAGTCACAGTGATCTCTGAAAAGTCAAAATTAAAGTTTTATAAAAAAATAGAGCTGATTAAAACAAAAAGAAAACAGCATATAAAATTGGCTATAATTGACTCTAAAATTGCGATCTTTGGAAGTGCCAATTGGAAAAAAGAGTCTTTTAAAGAGAACTATGAGATTATCAATATCACAGATGATGTAGAAAAAGTAAAAAGATTTATAGAGATTATAGATCAAATAAAAAAAGAGAATTAAAGGAAAAAACTAGATGTTAGAGTTAGCGATATTTGGGTATTGTTTATACTTTTTAGTAAATATTTATACCTATTTTATGCAAGTAGATTATGTGCAAAAAGCCAAAATGGGAAATGCTGTTATTTTAATTCCAAGTAAATTTAAAACAGCAGGAGATTATGCAGTAGAGTCTGGGCGACTTTCAATGAGAAGCGCTTTATGTGATTTTGTTCTGTTTTTTATCTGGATTGCTTATGGGTTACAAGCTTTAGATGGAGCAACAGCAGGTTTTATTGGATGGCAAAAAGCAGTAATATTTATTGATCTATTTATTATTATTAACTGGATCTTGGGATTACCATTTGAGCTTTATAAAACATTTACTTTAGATAAAAAATATGGCTTTTCAAATATGACACCATCTCTTTATATAAAAGATACTATAAAAAGTGGGATATTATTTTTGATCTTTGGAAGTTTAGTGATTGCTGGGCTTACTCTTATTATAGAAAACTTTCCAAACTGGTGGATCTGGGGATTTGTATTTATCTTTGCCGTGATCATTCTTATTAATATGCTCTATCCTGTTATTAGAGATAAAATGTTTGATAAGTTTTCAAAGCTTGAAGATAAAGAGCTTGAAGCAAAGATCGAAGGGCTTTTAGATAAAGTAGGATTTAAAAGTAGTGGAGTGTTTAGTGTAGATGCAAGTAAAAGAGACAATAGGCTAAATGCTTACTTTGGAGGACTTGGAAGTACAAAAAGAGTAGTGCTTTTTGATACACTTGTAGAAAAACTCAGTCATAATGAGCTTTTAGCAGTACTTGGACATGAACTTGGACACTTTAAAAATGGTGATATTTTAAAAAATATTGGGATCATGGGTGTAGTGATGTTTGTATTTTTTGGAATCTTTGGAAATCTTCCTGAAGAGCTTTTTTTAGCATTAAATCTGCAAGATGAACCATATGCAATCATCGTACTATTTTTAATGTTTTCTCCAATACTTTCATTCTTTTTAATGCCGCTTATTAGTGCAATTAGTAGACACAATGAATATGCAGCAGATGAGTTTGGAAGTGATCTTCAAAGTAAAGATGACTTAGTAAGTGCGCTTTTAAAACTAGCAAATGAGAATAAGTCTTTTCCTTTATCCCATCCTTTGTATGTATTTTTCTTTTACTCTCACCCACCTTTAGTTGAGCGACTAAAAGAGCTTGGATATGATGGTGCAGGGATAAGGACTATACTTGATGATGAAGCGTTGAAAGAGCCTATTGAAAACATATAAACAAGTAGTTAAAGAGTATAGTAAAGAGTTACGACATGTGACTCATATCCCTGTAAAAGAAGTGGAGATATTATTACTTCATCTATTGGATAAAAACACTATCTGGCTTCATCTTAATTATGATAAAAAGTGTGAGTGTGAAGTGGAGCTAAAAAAACTAGTAGCTAAAAGAGCCACTGATTATCCTTTAGAATATCTTACAAAGAAAGCTAGTTTTTATGGTGAATTGTTTGAAGTGGAGCAGGGGGTTTTGATCCCTAGACCTGAGACGGAGATATTGGTCGAAAAAGCTCAAGAGTTTCTTGAAAAGATAGAAAGTCCAAAGGTTATAGAGATAGGAGTTGGAAGTGGTATTATTAGTGTGATGCTGGCACTTTTAATTAAAGATATCCAAATAATTGCAGTTGATATTAACGAAAAGGCTTTAGATTTAGCTAAAAGAAATGCTATAAAACATGGAGTTGAGGAAAAGATCACTTTTATAAAAAGTGATCTTTTCTCAAATATACCAGAAGATAGTTATGATATGGTGGTATCAAATCCACCCTATATAGCAAAAAACTATAAGCTTCCAAAAAATGTGCAGTTTGAGCCAAATAATGCACTAGTAGGTGGAGATATTGGAGATGAGCTTTTAAAAGATATCTTTGATGAAACAATGAATAGAAATATCCCTTATCTTTTATGTGAAATGGGCTATGACCAAAAAGAACCTTTAAAAAGTTATTTTTTAACTCAAAAAAAAGATCTAAAGTTAAATTTTTATAAAGATTTAGAAGGGTTTGATAGAGGCTTTGTAGCTATTCTTTAACCTTTATGTGCTATAATAATTCATTATGCTATAAAGGTTTTGGGAAATGGAAAAGAAGTACCAGTACATTATTGTTGGTATTATTATTGCTTTATCAACACTAGTATTGTATATTGCAAATACAACACTACATTCTAAAACTTCCCAATTGAAACAAAAGATATATACTGATACTGCCCAAGAGGTACATCAACAACTTGATATTCTTATTAAAAATAAAAAACAATCTACTTTATCGATCGCTTTAGCACTTTCACGTGATAAATATATTATTGATGCTTTACAAAGTAAAACAACAAATAAATTAGGACTTGAAGAGTTTTCTTTAACTTTAAGAGAATTTACAAGATTTAAAAACGTATGGTTTCAGATTATTGATAAAGAGGGGTATAATCTTTATAGAAGCTGGACAAATAGCTGGGAAGATCCAATCTATAAATCAAGAATTGATATTCAAAAGATGTTAGATAAACCTCAAGTGATCTCCTCTATTAGTGTTGGAAAATATGATATGACTTTTAAATCAATGGTGCCTGTAAAAGATACAGATGGAGGTTTTCTTGGAATCTTTGAGATTATCACTCACTTTAATTCTATTTCAAAAGAGTTAAACAAAAGTCAATTTGATTCAGTGATATTAGTAGATAAAAAATACAAAACACAATTAACAAATCCTTTTACAAAAACTTTTGTAGGGGAGTATTGTGTTGCTAACCTTGATGCGAGCGAGGAGTATCTAAAGCTTTTAAAGCAAAAAGGTGTACAAGAGTTTCTAGGCATAAAAATGATATACCAGATCGATCAAGCTGATAATTACTTTTATACCTTGCATAATGTACCAGATATTAATGGTGAAGATATGGGCTATATCCTCTTATTTAAAAAACTA
>CBETOJ010000135.1:0-5141 GCA_965537725.1 uncultured Campylobacterales bacterium
CTCATTTGGTGCTTTGAAAAAATATTTTACAATAATAATATTATCATCTATCTTTAAAAGAGCACATTCACTTAAATTCTTATTCCTTGCACACACTTCACCAGGATTTAAAAATAGAGTATTGTTTTTAAACTCTACTGTAAACTGGTGGGTATGTCCAAAGATCACAATATCTGTATCTCCTGTTAGATAATAAGGAAGATGCATAAGTTTAAATTTATACTCTTTGATTTTAAAATAGTGTGGCTCTTTATAGATTTTAAATTGTGAAGAATAGGGTGTTAGCGTGTAATCATTATTTCCAAAGACACTTACATATGGTAAGTTTGAGTCTTGGAGAAGCTGAAGATTCTCAACAATCTCTAGATCCCCTGCATGTATAAGATATTTTGCCCCTTCATTTTTTAAATGATCTATTGCTTCAAGGGTTAAGTTTTGTTTACGATGGGAATCGGAAAGTACAGCAATACTTAAACTCATCAAGATCCTTTTTTTATTGGAAGTGAAGAGTAACATATAAACACTTTAAACTCTACATTATTTAGTTTTTATATAATTAGTCAAATTTTATTCTAAGGAAAGTTATATGGAATGTCAGATGCCACAAGTAAATAGCAACAAAGAAGAGATTAAAGCTATTTTAGAAGAGACTAAAACAGTTGCTATTATTGGATGTTCTCCAAAACCTGAGAAGGATAGCAATAAAGTTGCTAAATATCTACAAGATCATGGATTTAGAATTATCCCTGTGTATCCAAAAGAGGAAGAGATTCTTGGGGAAAAGGTATATAGAAGTTTAGGTGAGATCCCAAAAGATATCCAAATAGATATGGTTGATATTTTTAGAAAACCTGATGTGATTGCTGAAGTGGTTGATGAAGCTTTACAAAGAGATGATGTAAAATGTATCTGGACTCAGCTTGGTCTTGTACATAATGAGGCTGCTAAAAAAGCGGAAGATGCAGGATTAAAAGTGGTACAAAGTCATTGTACAAAGATCGAGCATAACGAGTTATTTAATTAGATCCTACAAGTTGGATTACTATGAAGTTCAAGGGTTGCAATAGTCCCTTGTACGCCATCAGTTCTATTTTTTATAGTGATAGATCCACCCAAAGTCTCAGCAGCACTTTTTGCTAAAAATAGTCCTAGTCCCGCTCCTTTTTCTTCACCTACACGTTTAAATGGTGCAAAAAGATCCACACCTTCAGGGCATCCTATCCCCTCATCTTTAACTTCTACCATCACATAATTTTCTTCTGCTGTTGTATAGATAGATACTTTTTTTCCCTCTGGAGTAAATTTGATAGCATTTTGCACAAAGTTTTGAATGATCTGTGTTAAAAGAGTCGGTTGAATGATAGTGACAAAACTTTCAACATTGCTGTGAAACTCTAAAGTGATATCTTTCTCTTGTGCTAAGAGTTTAAAACTATCAGCTTTTGTTTGTAGGTATCGTATAAGATCAAGCTCTATTGGTTTTTCAAATTGAGCTCCCTCTTGTCTCCCCATGTCTAAAATAGAAGAGATCATCTGATTCATCCCATCTATCTCATCAAGATGAAGTTTTAAAACCTCTTGGTATTTTTCAGGCTCTCTAGTTTTATTTAAAGTTACTTGAGATTTTAACTTCATAACTGCAAGTGGAGTTTTAAGCTCATGAGCCGCCCCTATAAAAAGCTCTTTTTGGTACTTCACATAGTTTTCTATTCTTGTAGTTAAGGTATTAATCGAAGTTGCTAGTGGTACAAATTCCACAGGAAGTTTTGATGGATCGATTTGTGTTAAAGAGTTTTCATTCATATTTGAAAGTTTTTGGGTAATTCTAATAATTGGAAATAGTAGGGTTTTTGACATAGCAAAAGCATATACAATGATAAGTATTAGTCCACCAGTTCCTAAAAAAAGAAGATTACTAAATATTTTATTAAGCATTGCATGGGAAGAATTAATATTACGTCTAAGTTTTAAATATTGTAAAGAGTCTTTATCTAAAGGGTATACAAGCTCCATAAAATAATCTTGTTTGATTGCATATTGTTTAAAGTAATAGTTTGCAGGGTATTTAAGTGAGATCACTTCAATTGTGGTATCATCATTTACTAAAACTCTAAGATCATTATGATTGCCAGATTTATTGTAAGCGAGAGTTACTATAAGTTTTGCGTCTTTTAAAAGATCTTCAGAGATCTCTTCATAAATGGTAGCTTTGGTAAAGCCATAAAAAATAAGTGATAAGACTACCACAAAGAAAGAAGTAGCAAATATAAGCTTTTGTGAAAACTGCTTATAGATACTTCTTGTTCTAAACATTGATTATGCTTGTTCCTCTTCAACTTTTGGTGGATAACAAAATCTGTATCCTCTTCTTCTAATAGTCTCGATTGTAGCAATACCTAATGGTTTATCCATTTTTTGTCTAATTTGGTTGATTGCAACCTCAATAACGTTTGGCGTTACAAGTTCTGGTTCTTCCCAGATTGCATCAAGTAATTGTTCTTTAGATACGATTTGATCTCTGTGTCGTGCTAAGTGAGTAAGTACTTCAAAAGGTTTCCCTTTAAGCTCAATCTCTGCCCCTTCATAGATGATTTTTTCTTCATCTGGATTGATTGCTAGATCTTCAATTTTGATGATGTTTGTTCCACCAAATCTTAATCTACATTCAATTCTTGCTAGTAATACATCAAAATCAAAAGGTTTTTTAATATAATCATCAGCTCCTGTTTTAAGTGCTTTGATCTCACTATCTTTATCATCTCTAGCACTTACAACAACAACTGCTGTTCTTCCACTTCTGTTTTTAACAATCTTTGTTAATTCTAATCCATCACCATCAGGAAGCATCCAGTCTGTTAAAACTAAATCATAATTTCTAATTTCAATAAAATATTCAGCATCTTTGAAGTTTTCAGCAATATCAACTTGATATCCAAAATCTTGCAGTCCTTCTTGTAGTGTTCTGTTTAATGTGCTCTCATCTTCTACGATTAAAATTCTCATTATCTTCTTAGTCCTTTGGTCGTGTAGTTATATTAGTTAGCTTAAAGTTAAGTTAACTCTTATTTTTGAGGATGGGATTATATCATAAAAAAAAATAAAAATAAAGGGAACTTTCAGGAAAATTGAAAATTTCGTTTTTTTTATTAACTTTCAATTAATTATCTTTGGGTAAAATTGAGCCTAAATTCATTATATAAGGATATGAAAGAATGTATTATAAAAGTAAAATAGTTGCACTTATGAGCACGGTTGTAATAGCTGGTTCTACGCTCATAGCAAATGATAAAGTATACGCAACGGTAAATGGAGAAAATATTACAGATAAAGATATCTCTATGGTTTTAAAAGATCCAAGAGTAAAATTTGAAACTTTACAAGATGCACAAAAAAAGCAGCTGCTAGATAGTTTGGTTGAGCAAAAGCTATTAGCAAATGAAGCATATAATAGTGATATTGTAAAAACAGCTGAATATAAAGAAGAGTTAGAAAAAGCAAAGAAAAACCTTGCTTTTCAAATATGGTTAAGAGATTTTTCAAAAACAATCAAATCAACAGACAAAGAGCTTAAAAAGTTTTATGACAACAATATATATAGATTAAAAGAGCCAGAGCAATTTAAAGCGAGTCATATTTTAGTAAAAAGTGAAGATGATGCGAAAAAGATCATTAGTGATCTTCAAAAGGCTAAAAATCTAAAAGAGGAGTTTACAAAGAAAGCAAAAGAAAAGTCAATAGGTCCTTCAGGTACAAATGGTGGGGAGCTTGGTTGGTTCACAAGTGATAAGATGGTTCCAGAGTTTAGTAATGCGGCAAGTAAGTTAAAAAAAGGAACAATCACTTCAAAACCTGTAAAAACAAATTATGGATATCATGTAATCTATTTAGATGATAAAAAAGAAGCATCAACAATCCCTTTTGAAAAGATCAAAGATCAGTTAGAAAAAGAGTATTTACAAACGAAGTTTGCAAAAGAAGTTAGAGAAAAAGCAGTAGCTTTAAAGAAAAAAGCAAAAATCACATATAAATAAGGAAAAGAATATGTCTGTATTGAGTCTTGTTAAACCAGGTGTTTTAAGTGGTAGTGAAGCAAAAAAACTATTTGATTATGCAAAAGAGACGGGATTTGCGATCCCAGCAGTAAATGTAGTAAACACAGAATCGATCAATGGAGTACTAGAAGCAGCAGCAACAGTAAAATCTCCAGTAATCGTACAATTTAGTAATGGTGGAGCTACCTTTTATGCAGGAAAAGGGTGTCCTGTTGATAACCCAGCAGTTTTAGGAGCAATTAGTGGAGCAAAACATGTGCATATGATGGCTGAAGCATATGGGGTACCTGTGATTTTACATACAGACCATGCAGCTAAAAAACTTCTTCCTTGGATAGATGGACTTTTAGAAGCAAGTAAAGAGAACTTTGAAAAGACTGGGCGACCGCTTTTTACATCTCATATGTTAGATCTTAGTGAAGAGCCAATCGAAGAAAATCTTGATATAAGTACTGAGTATTTAGCAAAAATGAGTGATCTTGATATGCTTTTGGAGATCGAGCTTGGAATCACTGGTGGAGAAGAGGATGGAGTAGATAACTCTGATGTGGACAATGCACTTTTATACACTCAACCTGAAGAGGTAAGTTATGCATATGAGAGATTAAATAGCGTAAGTCCAAACTTCACTATTGCTGCATCTTTTGGAAATGTACATGGTGTATATAAACCAGGAAATGTAGTACTTACTCCAAAGATATTAGACAATTCTCAAAAATATATTGAAGAGAAACATTCACTTCCTTCAAAACCAGTAAACTTTGTATTTCATGGTGGAAGTGGATCATCTTTAGAAGAGATCAGAGAAGCTATTGGGTATGGTGTAATTAAGATGAATATTGATACTGATACACAATGGGCTTTTTGGGATGGTATCAAAGAGTTTGAAGCAAAGAATCATGATTATCTTCAAGGACAGATTGGAAACCCTGAGGGGAAAGATAAACCAAATAAGAAATTCTATGATCCAAGAGTTTGGCTAAGAGAGGGTCAAAAGTCTATGGTAAAAAGATTAGAGAAAGCATTCAATGATCTAAACTGTATCAATACATTATAAAATAGTATATTTTATTAAGATAAAAAGGAAGC
>CBETOJ010000136.1:0-5059 GCA_965537725.1 uncultured Campylobacterales bacterium
TTCATTTCTAAACTCATTTTTATTTAACTGAGCTATAAAACTGATCTTTTCCCCTTGATTTATCTCTTCCACATCAATAAAGACTAACATGTCGATCATATGAAAGCCATCACTTAAAAGAAGTTTAGAATACTCTTTATGCCGTCCTATCTTTTGTACCTCTTTTACTTCAACGGCTTCAAACTTTAAAAATGGATATGGATTATCCATCCCATAGGGTCTAAAAGATTCTATCACCTTATAGATATCTTCATCTATATTTTTTAAAGCATAGGTACCAATACAGATATCTTTTTTATCACTTTGTTTTTCAAGGTTTTTTATATTCTCTTGTAACATTTTATCAAATAGATCAATATTTTTTGTCTCAATTGATAAGCCTGCTGCTTGTTTATGACCTCCAAATCCAAGAAGAGTAGAGGAACAGCTCTCAATCAATTTATATAAATCAACACTTTTAGTACTTCTAGCACTCGCCTTTGCTCGATCACCATGAATAGAAAAAACTATACTGGGCTTTTGGTACTTTTCACACAGTTTGGAAGCAACGATCCCAATAATCCCTTCATTCCAATTCTCACTTGAGACCACTATCACCTCTTTTTCGCTCTCCACTTGCGATTTTGCTTCTTCAAACATTTGTAACTGTTCCGATTTTCTCATTTCATTGAGTTCAATTAAGTAATCTAGCTGATTTTGTGCCTCAGACATATCAAAAGATAATAAAAACTCCAAAGCCACCATAGGATCACTCATCCGTCCTGCACAATTAATAAGTGGAGCAATCTTGAAACCAATATCCTCTTCGGTGATTTGTGATAATGAAAACCTCTCTTTTAAAGCAAGCATTGCTGGTCGAGTAGAGTTTTGTATCATCTTTAGACCATTTTGAACCATCGTCCTATTTAAACATACCATAGGCATAATATCTGCTACTATAGCTAAAGCTAAGAGATCAAGAGTCTCCATTAGGTTGTACTCTACATTCAATGCTTTTTTAATACTTGCACAAAGATACCACGCCACATGGGCTCCACATATCTCTTTAAAAGGGAAAGTACAATCTGCTTGTTTAGGATTAATAATGGCGTAAGCTTCAGGAAGTTTGCTACCAACTGTATGATGATCGGTGATAATAAGATCAAGTCCCCTTTGTTTACAAATCGAAGCTGCTTCATTGGCACTAATCCCATTATCTACAGTAATAATCAAACCATCATAGATCTGATCAAGTATCTTTGGACTCAGTCCATATCCATGCTCAAATCTATTGGGGATAATATAATTAATATCCACATCAATAGCATTGAAAAAGTTTACCATAATAGTAGTGGCTACTACACCATCCACATCATAATCCCCTACAAGATTAATTGTTTCATGGGTTTGAATAGCGTGAACGATCCTTTTGGTTGCTTTATCTATATCTTTGAAACTTTGAGGGTGGGGAATCTCTTTGAGTTGTTTGTATTTATCACTTTGTCTTCGCGAACTTAATATCTGTTTTATTGTATCAATTGTTAATAATGAATCCATCAAGATATTATATCTAGTTTAAACTAGTTTTAGATAAAATAGCCATTATTTACACAATTTTAGGATTTTTAAAATGGAAAAAGCAAAATATATTTGGATGGATGGAGAACTTACACCTTGGGATGAGGCACAAGTTCATGTTCTAACACATACTCTACACTATGGAAATGGTGCTATTGAGGGAACAAAAGCATATAAAACAGTTGATGGTAGATGTGCTATATTTAAATTAAATGATCATACCAAAAGACTTATCAACTCTTCAAAAATGACTCTTATGGATGTCCCTTTTTCACCTGAAGAGCTTAATGATGCACAAGTAAAACTTTTACAAGAAAATGAACTATTTGAGGGTGCTTATATCAGACCTCTTGTTTATCTTGGTTATGGAGTAATGGGTCTTTATCATAAAGATGCACCTGTAAAAGTTTCAATCGCTGCATGGGAATGGGGAGCATATCTTGGTGAAGAGGGTCTAAAAAAAGGGATTAGATTAAAAATCTCTTCAATGACAAGAACTCCAAATACTTCAGGGATGGGGAAAGCAAAAGCAGTAGCAAACTACCTTAACTCTCAAATGGCAAAATATGAAGCGGTTGAAGCTGGATATGATGAAGCTCTTTTAAGAGATGATCAAGGGTATGTGGCAGAAGCAAGTGGAGCATGCTTTTTTATTGTAAGAGATGGAGTACTTATCTCTCCTCCAAATGACAATTCACTTGAATCAATTACACAAGCTACTGTAATTGAGTTAGCAAAAGATATGGGAATTGAAGTGGTTCGAAGAAGAGTAACAAGAGAAGAGATTTATATCGCAGATGAGTGTTTCTTAACTGGAACAGCAGCGGAAGTAACTCCGGTAAGAGATGTAGATGCAAGAATAATAGGATGTGGGAGCAGAGGTTCAATCACGGAAAAACTTCAATCAGCATACTTTGATGCAGTATGTGGAAAAAATGAAAAGTATTTAAAAGATTTAACCTATATCAACTAAACATAATACTTAAGATTTAAATCAAGTGTAGTTTTATACTATTACACTTGAATTTGAAAATGTGAACTCGCTTCACATCGCGGAAATAAATTATTAAAAATTTACTTTTTTACATAATTTATCGGTAGCGGACAAATATAATGACAAGGGAAAAATATATGCCAATCGATAATGACTATTTTAAGAATAGACAAAAACAACAAAAAAATGGAGACAACTCTTCAAATAACAGTGGAGGGGACAAAAACTCAAATGATGGTGGAGGTAGTGGATACCAACCTCCATTTGAACCACCTCAAATGTTTAAAAACTTTGGAAAAGGCTCTGCTGTAATCTATGCAATTATTATAATTGGTGTGTTACTCTTTTTTGCAAAACCTTTTGTAGTAATTAACTCAGGGGAAGTAGGTATTAAAGTAACAACAGGTAAATATGAAAATGAACCATTACAACCAGGGTTTCATTTGTATATCCCAGTGCTACAAAAGATTATTACTGTAGATACAAAAGTTAGACTTATTAACTATATGACGGTTGAGCAAATGAGTGGGTTTGATAGCGGTATTAAAGTAAATCCAGCTATTAACATTCTAGATGCTAGAGGTCTTCCAGTTTCAATTGAGCTTACAGTTCAATATAAACTTTTACCATATGGTGCACCAAATACTATAGCAACATGGGGTCTATCTTGGGAAGATAAGATCGTAAACCCAGTTGTAAGAAATATTGTAAGAAATGTTGTAGGTGAATTTAATGCTGAACAACTTCCAACTAAAAGAAATGAGATCGCAACTATGATCGAAAATGGTATTAGATCACAAATTGAAGCTTTAGAGGGGAAACCTGTATCTATTGAATCTGTTCAATTAAGAGAGATTGTACTTCCTGTAAAGATTAAAGAGCAAATTGAGAGAGTACAAATTGCAAATCAAGAAGCTGAAAGATTAAAATATGAAGTATTAAGAGCAAAACAAGAAGCTGAGAAAAAAGCAGCACTAGCAAAAGGGGAAGCTGATAAAAATAGAATTGAAGCACAAGGTCGAGCAGATGCTGTAACAATTGAAGCGGATGCTCAATCAAAAGCAAATAAACTTGTAGCAGAATCTTTAACACCAAAACTTCTACAAATGCAACAAATTCAAGTGCAAGGAAAATTCAACGAAGCACTAAGAGAAAATAAAGATGCGAAGATCTTCTTAACACCTGGTGGATCAACTCCAAATATTTGGGTTGATACAAAAGATAAACAAAGAGATACGGCAATACATTAATAAAAGGGGTTAAACCCCTTTTATCCATTTTAAATAGATGCAAAAACTTAAATACCTCATTATCTTAGCCCTTGGAATCCTTTTAACCCTAGTATATGTACAACTAGATGATTATGATAGCATCTCAAACTCTTTACTTGATGATAATATCAAAGCAAATGAAACTATTAAAGAGCTTCAAGGGACTATTGAGAAACTCAAAAAACAAAATGAAAAACTTCAAGAAGATATTGTCTTTTTATATTATAAGGTCGATAATCTCAACTTAGAAATAGAATCTATCGAACATGAAGCTATACGACGTGAAATACTTGCAGAACAAGGTGCAATAAATGAAGAGAATGAAATAGGTATCGAAGAGAATCCTATAGAAAAAAATATGCAAGAATCTACAGATATAGATAATGAAAATACGCCTACAGACTCACCAGAAATTACACTAGAAAATGAAAATACCATCACAGGATTTGGAACTACTAATGAATGATATACTAAAAACTATTGACTTTGAAAAACAAGGGGGAATCATCCCAGCTATTGTACAAGATAATGAAACCAATGAAGTACTTATGCTTGCATATATGGATAAAGAAGCACTAGAGCTTACTTTAGAGACAAACTATGCACACTACTTTAGTAGAAGTAAACAACGTATCTGGAAAAAAGGGGAAAGCTCAAACCATACTCAAGAGATCAAAGAGATTAAACTAGATTGTGATAATGATACCCTTTTACTTTTTGTAAAACAAAATGGAGTAGCTTGCCATACGGGAAGAAAATCTTGCTTTTTTACTGATCTTAAAACTGGTGAGACTACAAGTAAGATTGAGGTAGATACCGCTACTGCGTATGGGGTGATAGATACTCTTTATCATACTTTACAAGAGAAGAAAAATGATGATCCAAGCAAATCATATACTGCAAAACTTCTTCAAGGGAAACAAAACTCTATGCTGAAAAAAATTGTAGAGGAAGCAGGAGAATTTACCTTTGCCGTAAAAGATGATGATACAGAAGAGATCATCTATGAGGGTGCTGATCTGGTATACCACTGTTTAGTAGCAATGGTGAGTAAAAACATTTCACCTGATAGAATCAAGCAAGAACTTGCTCGAAGATTTGGGATGAGTGGGATTGAGGAGAAGAACTCTAGATCTAAAGAGTAGTATTCCAATCTAATCAACTAGCATATTTAACTGCTCTTTTGTCTCATAGAGGGAGAGAGTCTCTTTGCATATCTTGCATAATACTTTTTAAA
>CBETOJ010000137.1:0-5050 GCA_965537725.1 uncultured Campylobacterales bacterium
GTTAGGATAAAGTTCTATCAAGCATTGAAGTACTTTTTCTGCACCTGCATCTGTCACTAGCCAATCATGAATTATGGCTACTTTAGCTTTCAAACATTACCTTTAGAGTTTTTTGTATCTCATTTTGCTCTACTTTACCAACTAATGTGAAAAGTTTATTACAATCCCCTACTAAATGTTTGATCTCATCTTTTCTCACAAACTCAGGATTGACTCTTACTTCTATATCATAGTTTGCTATTTTATTCATATGATCTATAACATCTAATAACTTTATTCCTCTGCTTGTACAAATATTTACTATCTCATTAGAGTTTTCTATCTGCAGTAGTTTTGTATAAACTTCACATACAAATTCCACATCATTAAACTCCCTACTTACATCAAGGTTTCCAAGCTCTATAAATTGTTTATTTTTCTTATAATGAGATACTATTTTAGGGATCAAAAAATGCTCACTTTGCCCAACACCTGTATAATTAAACGGTCGAGTTAAAATTATAGGTAATTTTGGGAAATAGTTTGTAACTAAACACTCCATAGAATATTTACTAGCTCCATAGTGATTTGCAGGTTTAGGGCATAAAGACTCATCTAAAACTTCTAATCCCAGATTACCATAGACTGTAGCACTACTTGCTATCACTACCTTTTCTAACTCTAAACTAAGCTCTAATAGAGAATCTAAAATATTCAATGTTCCAATTGTGTTAACACTGTAAAAATCTTCTGCTTTTCCATGGGCAGCAAAAGAGATTCCTGAGAGATGAATCAAATAGTTTGGTACGATTTTTTTCAATACTGTTTTAATATCATCTTTATTTGTGATATCACATTGATAGAGTTTTTCTCCACTTGAGAATAAAGAAGTTCCATACACCTCATACCCATTTTTTTGCAGGTACCAGGATAAATGTCTTCCCGTAAAACTATCTATTCCTGTAATTAAAACTTTTTTATCTATCATTGAACTAGAAACTAAACCCTATCTCATTTCTTCGTAAATCTTCTTTTACCATCATATCACATAACTCTTCTAAAGTGCATTTTGGTTCCCATCCAAGCTCATCTTTTGCTTTTTGTGGATTACCAATCAATAGATCTACTTCTGCTGGTCTATAAAACTTTGGATTAACTTTTACTACTGTTTTTCCAGTTGCTTTATCGATTGCAATTTCATCTTCTTCTTTTCCTCGAAACTCCAACTCAATTCCTACAGCTTTAAAAGCCATTGTTACAAAGTCTCTTACAGTTTCAGTTCTATTTGTAGCCAAAACGTATGTGTCAGGCTTATCTGCTTGAAGCATCAAATACATCCCCTCAATATAGTCTTTAGCATATCCCCAGTCTCTTTTTGCATCCATATTTCCTAGTTCTAAACACTCTAACTTTCCAAGTTTGATTTTAGCAACTGAATCGGTAATCTTTCTTGTTACAAATTCTCTTCCTCGAAGTGGTGATTCATGATTAAAAAGAATCCCACTAGATCCAAAAATATTATATGACTCTCTATAGTTGATAACCATCCAGTGAGCATAGAGTTTTGCTACCCCATAAGGACTTCTTGGATAAAGTGGTGTTTTTTCTGTTTGAGGTATCTCTTGAACTAAACCAAACATCTCAGATGTACTTGCTTGATAGAACTTAATCTTTGGATTTATAATCCTAATAGCTTCAAGGAGATGAACACACCCTAGACCAGTAATATGTGCAGTTGCTAAAGGTTGTTCAAAAGAAACCCCTACAAAACTTTGAGCTGCTAGATTATATATCTCATCTGGCATAATATCTGATACCATTCTTATACTACTTGCTTGATCAGTTAAATCATACTCAACTAAATGAAGATTAAAATGTTTTTCAATCCCCAACTCTTCAATTCTCCAAAAATTTACTGAAGCTGTTCTTCGATAAGTACCATATACCTGGTACCCTTTATTTAAAAGAAACTCTGCTAAATAAGCACCATCTTGACCTGTTATTCCTGTAACTATAGCTTTTTTCATAAATTCATTAATCCCGTATCTTTACTATTTAATAATCATATATTTTGCCTAAAATCCACTTTAAAGCTTCTAAAACAACCCACTCCCAATCACATAATAGGAGATATTATCCACTTCATCCTCAAGTGTTACCCCACCAATTAAGCCAACAGGATATTTTGATATCTTTGCTAGATAGCTGGCTCGTTCACCTACAATATTAGATACATCTTTTGTAGATGTGTTTCTAAAAGCTCCTAAGCCTATATAATCTATAGCTAAACTATTCGCTTGTAATATCTCTTTTTCATTATGCGTTGAAAGGCCTATGATCTTATTTTGATTTGTTTTTTTAATAAACTGGATAGTATTTTCATTTGAAAGCTTTAGTTTATTTGATAGTTTTTCTAAATCTTCTTGTCCAATATGTAAGCCATCTGCTACTTTTAAAAGTTCTAGATTGTCATTGATAAGAATAGGTATATTTGTATGAGTTTTTAAAAACTCTACATTTTGTTTTTGAACCTCTATTGAGTTGATCTTATCACGATATTGGATATACACCACATTATGGTTTTTTAGATTGTCTAAATACCCAGAAAGAGTAAAATTGTATTTTTGTAAAAGCTCAAAGTCGCATAAAGCATAGATACTTTTTTTATGCGACATTTTGATTATAAAAAAGCTTTAAAAGATCATGTAGTGTTTTTTTCATTGAGTTTCGCTCAACCACCATATCAATACTTCCATGTTCAAGTAAAAATTCTGCTTTTTGGAATCCTTCAGGAAGATCTTTTCCAATTGTTTGTTTGATAACTCTTGCCCCTGCAAATCCTATTAAAGCACCTGGTTCTGCCATAATAATATCACCTAAAAAAGCAAAAGAGGCACTAACTCCTCCAAAAGTTGGATCAGTAAGTACTGAGATAAAAGGTAATCCTTCATTATCAAGTTTTCTAAGTGCTGCGCTAGTTTTTGCCATCTGCATAAGTGAATACGTAGACTCTTGCATTCTAGCCCCACCTGAAGCACTAACGATGATCACACCTTGTCTTTTTTCAATAGCACGATTACAAGCTCGTACGATCTTTTCACCCTCAACAGATCCTAAAGATCCACCTAAAAATGAAAAGTCAAATACAACAAGCTGTACTCCAATGCTATCAATAGTACATTCACCACTTACAACTGAAGAGGTTTTCCCAGTTTTATGCATCGCTTCTTCTAATCTTTTTTGATACGATTTACTATCTACGAAGCTTAATGGATCTGTTGGGTGTAATTCACTATCAAACTCCACAAATGATCCCTCATCTGCGATCATTTCGATCCGTTTTTTAGCCCCGATTCTCATATGAAAGTTACATTTAGGGCATACATGATTTAAGTTCTCTACTTCTTTAAAGAACATCAATGCCTCACAAGATGGACATTTTACCCAGTGACTTTGATTCTCTACTACTTTTTGATCATCTTTTGTAGCTTTTTCTAAATACTCTGTTTTTATCTTTGTAAAAAATTGTTTTATATCCATCTATTGCATCCCTATCTACTAAATTGCAGTATTTTATCCTAATTCTTTGAATTTTTCAATATCATCAAGTTTTTCCCAAGGATAATCAGGCTGACCAACTTGTCCACGCGCTGCCACATCTGCATATAAAAATGTCTCTAAACTTGGTTTATCAAGATCAAATTTTCTTGTGATCCAGTTTGGAGTCAGTGGAAAATTTTGTTCTACAAAGGTTGAAAGCTTATCATCATTGAGTTTTGTATATGTTCCGTAAGTATCCACTGCTACTGACGTTGGTTTTGCTACACCAATTGCATAAGAGATCTGTACAACACATTTTGTAGCAAGTCCTGCTGCTACAATATGCTTTGCGATATATCGTGCAGCATACAAGCCACTTCTATCAACTTTTGTATAATCTTTTGAAGACTGTGCTCCACCACCAATAGGTGAGTATCCACCAAAACTATCAACAATTAATTTTCTACCAGTTAATCCACTATCATGTAAAGATGAGTGTGATACATATTTCCCAGTTGGATTGATATGGATGATACAATCTTCTTTGTTGTAAAGCTCACTTGGTAACCCTGTCTCATCAATAAGTTTTTGAATCAATGCTCTAACTGTTACGATATCCATAGAAGATACACAAGGTGCTGATACTACAATTGTATCAATTTTTTGTGGTTTAGAGTTTTCAAAGTTTTCTTTACACCCATAATCCATAGTAACTTGAGTTTTAATATCCACTCCTAGTTCATGTGGATTTTTTAAAGCATACTCATACACTTTTTGCATTAACATTCTTGCATAAGTGATCGCACTTGGCATAAAGTGTTCAGTTTCACAATCTGCGTATCCAAACATAATCCCTTGATCCCCTGCCCCAATTTCACCAGATTCTTGATCTACCCCTTGAGAGATATCAGGAGATTGTTTATTTAAAAGAACTTGTACTTCAACCTCTTCAGGGTGTAAACACTCTTGTCTTGTAAAATAAGGGTTTCCATCATATCCGATCTTTGCTAGTGCATCATGGGCTATTCTTTGACATTCTTCTGTTGTAAGGTGTACATTTGATTTTACCTCACCTCCAATTACTACGTGCTTTCCAGCTACAAATACTTCGCTGGCAACTCTTGAGTTTGGATCTCCCATAATAAGCTTATCAACAATACTATCTGCAATAATATCTGCACATTTATCTGGGTGTCCTGGACTTACTACCTCACTTGTAAATAAGTAATAATCTTTAGATTGTTTTACGTTGTTTTCCATTTTTGTTTTCCATCCTTTGTTTTCCACAGGTTAATCCTGAATTGTTGTCCATTCTTTGTTTTCCATTCTTTGTTTTCCAATAATCTGAAAAGTAAAAATATAAAATAAAGTATGTATTTTACATATTTGTAAAAGTGTCAGATATTAACTAAACAAAGCTGTAAATTAGATAAAAATATTTTCTTATTCTACAGTTACAGATTTAGCTAAGTTTCTAGGCATATCAACATCATTTCCAAGACGAATTGAGACTTCAAGTGAAAGTAGCTGA
>CBETOJ010000138.1:0-5004 GCA_965537725.1 uncultured Campylobacterales bacterium
AAGAGTATGATCAACATTATCATAGCTGTAAAGATGGGGCGTTATATGAGTCTTTTTCTAAACATATTATTCCAGCTATAAACGATCAGATTCATAAGGAAAAACTAGTAATTTTAGATATCTGTTTTGGTTTAGGGTATAACACTTTAGCAACCCTATATTATTTAAAACAAAATAATATCTCTAAAAAACTCCATATCTATTCTCCTGAACTTGATGGAAGCTTGATTCAAAGTTTAAAAGAGTTTCCCTATCCCAAAGAGTTACAGTATCTAGACAAGATTATAAAAGAGCTTTCAAAAAACTTTTTTTATGAAGATAAAGAGTGTATAATTGAGATCTTTAACGATGATGCACGAAAAGTTTTAAAAGAGTTAAATGAAAAAAATATCAAAATAGATATTGTGTATCAAGACCCTTTTAGTTCCGATGTAAATAAATCACTTTGGACAGTAGAGTATTTTAAAGATATAGAAAAACTTTTACAAAAAGATGCAATAGTGACCACTTACTCAATAGCAACTCCAGTGAGACTGAGTATGTATGAGAGTGGTTTATATATCTATGAGATAGAATCGCAAAAGAGAAAAAGTACATTAGCTTTTAAAGAGAAAAAAGAGGATAGTTCTTATAAATATATAGATATGGAACTTAAAAAACAAAGAAATAAAGAAGCAAAACCTTTAAGGGATGAGGAGTAGAGATGTTTGAAGAGGAACGAGTAGTAAAAGTATATAGGGTAACAGTTAAAAAGATCATAGAGAGACTTTTATCTTTGCAAGATATAGAATTATCACAGTTTAAAGATGAAGTGATAGAGCAGTTTGATGGATATGAGTATAAAGATATTGAAGAGGTTACTGGATTTGATAGCTGGCCTGATATCAGCCAAGATGGGGAGTATGAATTAAATGTAAAAATAGCCCATGAAGATGCGTATGAGTTTACTATTTTTATTAAAGTGGAGGCTTTAAAGGTTTGTGTGGTTAATGTATTATAGAACTTAAGAAATAAGTTTACATCCAAATGTAGCTACAGTTTCAATAAATTTTGGATCTATCTTACAATATAGTCTATAAGTAAAGTCAAGAGAGTCAAAACTAATCATCAAATATATAAAAAAAATATCTAAGATTGTATTTATTAATCCTATAATATAATTATACCTATAATTATAAAGGATCCAACTTGACAGCTATTATGGAAAAAGAAATTAATGTTATCCAAATAGGTACTTCAAAAGGGATTCGATTGCCTGCTGAAGTATTAAAATTATTGAATTCACCTAAAAGTTTGGATATGCAATTAAAAGATGGTGAGATAGTTTTAAAACCTCATAAAAACCCGCGAGAGGGTTGGACTGAGATGATCAAAGAAAACTATATTGAAGAAGACTTGTTGATCCTTGATGATCTAGATGCTAGTAATTGGGATGAATTATGACAATCAATCAGTATGATGTGGTAGATATCTCTTTAAATCCTATTGTAGGTTCAGAAATAGGTAAAACACGACCTTGTGTTGTATTAACTCCCAATGAAATATTACAAAGTCCTATGAAAACTATTTTAGTAGCACCTATGACAAAAACAAATAGAATGTATCCTACGCGTGTTACTGTTACAGTAAACTCATATATTGCTTTAGATCAAATGAGATCAGTAGATAGATCTAGAGTTATAAGAGTTAGAGATGATATTAATGTATCTAAGTCAATTAGTTATATAAAATCAACTATTAAAGAATTATTAGTTGATTAGGTATTTAGCTTTCACCTTCTATCTCCATAGGCTCAAGATACCCAAGCTTTACTAAGATCTTTATAATCTCTTTAAAAACAGGAACAGCAGAGTGTGAAGCATAATAGTAGTACCAGTTTTTTCCTCGACTTACTGGATCATTTACTGTTACTCCTATGGTATATTTTTGGTTTTTATCATTGGCAAAACCAAAGAAACTACTGATATATTTTCTTTGATATCTTCCATCTTCAACCACTTGGGCTGTTCCTGTTTTTCCACCAATTTTTAAGCCTTCTATTCTTGCTTTTTGTCCTGTCCCTTTTTCAACAGTATGGATTAGCATATTTTTCATATACTCAGCAGTCTCTTTAGATATGATTTGTTTCTCTTCATAGTTACTATTTTTATTGACTATATATGGGGTAACTATTTTCCCACCATTATTAAAAACACTATAGGCTTTCAGTACTTGCATAAAAGTTGTTGTGATCCCTTGTCCATAGGAGTCTGTGGCTTTATAGATATTATCTTTCCCATCTTTTTCACCTGCACGGTATTGGTAAAGTTTATGGATTACTCCTGTTTTTTCATATGGCAGATCAATCCCTGTTTTTTGTGAAAGTCCAAAACTTTTATAACCATTATAAAAATCATCTCCACTTAAACGGTTTGCAATAGTCAGAGTTCCAATATTGCTTGAATAGATGATAATATCTTCTAAAGTGATCCAGTTTTTTTTAAATTGGTGGTCATCTTTTATAGTATATCTTCCTATTTTATATTTTCCCTTTGGAAACACCCCTTTTTTATTTCTTTTCCCTTTATTATATGCTGAAAAAATTTCATCTTTTTTTACTAGTTTTTTATCCAAAGCTAAAGAGATAGCAAGAGGTTTTATAACTGATCCTGGCTCAAAGTTGTATTCTATTGCACTGATTGAGAGATTCCTTATCTCATCTTTTTGGATATTTGAGGGATTATATCTATTTGAACTTGCAAGGGCAAGTATCTTTCCTGTTTCACTCTCCATCACTGAGACATAGACCTCTTGAGCTTCAAGTTTCTCTTTATATCTGTCAAGCATGAGTTCGATATTTTTTTGAAGCTTTAATGGAATACTTATATGGATATCTTCCCCATCTCTTCTTTTAATGATCTTGGAGTCTTTATTAAAAATAAGATAAGAAAGAACATCTCTTTCCCCTTCTAAAATACCATCTTGGAAGTTATTGAGTTCATCATTAAATTCTCGCTCAATTCCATTGATCCCATTGACCCTTTGTTTTCCAGCTTTTGAATTAAGCTCTCTTATAAAGCCAAGTACTGGAGTCATCGCATCTTTATAGGTATAGACTCTCTCCTCTCCTGTTTCATAGATACTCAAACCATGAAGATATCTTGTCCCATTAAGCTCTATGGCCTTAAATATATCAAGATTTCGTAGTTTAAAAGCTAAGGATTGTAGCTCTTTTGCTGTTTTTTGATCGATGGTTCGAGAGAGGATCACATACCCTTTTTTACTTCTAAGTTTTGTACGAATCGTTTTTTTATCAATGCCACTATAGATAGAAAAAAGGGTAATAAAAAGATCAAATTTTTCTTTATTTAAAGATCTTGTATCAACTGAGGCTGAAAATATTTTTCTAGAAGTTGCTACTTTAAAGCCATCACCACTATAGATATTTCCCCTAACAGCTAAGTCTTTTTTTGTGGTTATAAGTGATGGAAGATCTCTTGTTTTATGAATAGTGTTTGATACAGATAAAATTAGTATTAAAAATGCTATGAAAATCAGCACAATTAAGATCAAGATTTTTTTCATAACTGGAAGTTGCTGTTTTTTTAAAGACATTCTTTACCTATAATTTGAGAAAGTTTGGTATAATCACGCATGGATTTTATCAAAAATAAGATTAAAGCACTTACTTCTCATATAAAAGCACTTACAGATGATAAAGAACCTGATTATATACTTTTTTTTCTAAGCTCCTCTCTTGTTATTTTAGGGATCATATTTTCTTATTCTCTTTCTATTTATACAGTGGATTATTGGGACTATGATCAGTACCATTTTTTTGTAAGGCAGCTTTTTACAGGATCTTTAGCGATCCTTTTGATGTGGAGTTTATCTCAAATTAGACCAGAAAAACTCATCCCTTTTACTGGATGGTTTCTATTTGGATTTTTTCTTTTTTTGATGGTTGCTATGCAATTTTTGCCAGCATCTTTAGTGACAGAATCAGGAGGAGCCAAGCGTTGGATTAGACTTCCAGGGTTTTCTTTATCCCCTGTTGAGTTTTTTAAAATAGGTTTTATATATTATCTTGCTTGGTCATTTCATAGAAAACTATTGGCTTTAGATAAGATCACTTTTAAAGAGGAGCTTAAAATATTAGCTCCTTATGGCTTGGTTTTTGGTGTTGCTGTATTTTTAATAGCTTTTTTACAAAAAGATCTAGGGCAAGTGGTTCTTTTAGCAACAATTTTATTTATTATGTTGATCTTTGCTAATAGAAGCTGGAAACTGTTTGCTTCAATGATTGTTGTGGCAATAAGTGGACTCCTTGCTTTGATTTTACTTTTCCCACATAGGATCACAAGAATTCAAAGCTGGTGGAGTATGGTACAAGATAGTGTTTTATCTATTATGCCAGAGTTTATTGCTCTTAAACTTCGTATCGAAGAGTTTCCTGAGCCATATCAGGTAGGGCACTCTTTAAATGCGATTCATAATGGAGGGATCACTGGACTTGGGATTGGAAATGGGTCGTTGAAACTTGGTTTTTTAAGTGAGGTACATACAGACTTTGTATTAGCTGGTATTGCAGAAGAGGTTGGGTTTATCGGATTTTTATTTATAGTGACTATCCTTTTTGGGGTCATCTTTAGAATTTTTCGCACAAGTAGACGTGTAAAAAATTCTAAATATCATCTTTTTAGTTTAGGGATTGGCTTGATGATCGCGATCGCTTTTTTAATTAATTCTTATGGGGTCACAGGAATCATTCCTATTAAAGGGATTGCTGTTCCTTTTTTAAGTTATGGAGGAAGTTCTATGCTTTCTGTTGCTATAGCTATTGGACTAGTATTATCAATTAGTAGAGATATTCCTAAAGTACAAAAAGAGACTAGATCTGAACTTGATCAATTAAAAGATCAAGAGGAAGAGAAGTCTTAAATATTGCATTTTACTTGATTTCTTCCATTCTCTTTTGCACTATAAAGAAGTTCATCTGCTAGTTTATATACTTATTAACTCAAC
>CBETOJ010000139.1:0-5001 GCA_965537725.1 uncultured Campylobacterales bacterium
AGAACCTACAGCTGAAACAAAAAGTACAAAAAATACTTCTAGGGGTCCTGATAGTCAAGTATATTCTGGAGGATCAATTAATACAGTTGAAAACACTCCATCAGTTCTTAAAAATGTAGCAGATTCTGTAAATGGTATTATGGGTATCGGAGCAACTTTTCCTAGCTTAAGTAGAAACTTTTCTGCTACTGCAGAAACTACTGTTGAAGATATCTTTGAAAACCAAGTATCTGCAGTAATTACAAAAAAATTTAAAAATGGAAACTATTTCATAGAGGGGTTTAAAGAAATTGCAGTTAATGGACAGAAGCAAACCTTAAAACTAAGTGGTGTTTTGAATCCAGAAAACTTGAAAAACAATGTAATAAATGCTAAATATTTAGCTAATTTAAAAATTGTTTATTTTAAGAAAGGTGAAGAACAAGAGTATTTAGAAAAAAATTGGGGTCATAGAATAATGGAAACTATAACTCCTTTTTAATCTAATTTTAAGAATTGTTATCTTAGAATTGTAAAATATATAGGGGTATTATTATGTTACACACATTAAACGTTGCACAAACTGGACTAAAAACATCACAAACACAAGTTGAAAATGTGATGAATAACATTGCTAATCAAAATACTGAAGGGTACAAAAAAAGAGTTGTAAACACTTCAGAAATTGATTTTAATGATGCTCGAATAACTGGACGTGGTGTATTAGTAAATGATGTTACAAGAGTTACTGATGTATATATGTTCCAGAACATTATCACTGAAGAAGCAAGACTTAACGATTATAAAGAATTAAACTCCATGCTTGAAGATATTGAATCAATTTTTGCTGAAACTGATGACTCAGGTTTATCAGCTGATCTTAATAGATATTTTGAATCAATTGAAAATTTACGAACAACTCCTAGTAATGAAGTCTATAAGAATGATATAATAAATAATGCAAATAGCCTTGTAACAGATCTTAAAACTCTTTATGAAGACATAGAAAAAAAAGAAAAACTTCTACTAGACGAAACCGTAGAGACAGTAGATAAAGTCAATGAAATTCTTACAGAAATAGGAAATATTAGTAAAAAAATCACTGATACTAGTTATGGAAACCCCAATGACCTTTTAGATAAAAGGGATGCACTTGAGCAAGAACTTGCTCAATATGTTGATGTAGAGATATTCCGAGAAGATAGTTACCAACTAAAAATCGCAGGTGTTACAGCTGTGCGCTTTGATACAAATGTTCATGAAATACAACTAGTGGAAAACTATACACCCCAACAAGACATATATGTAGCAAAAGCAGTAGATGGTACAACACTTACCACAGGAATCAATGGAGACTTTGTAAACTCCATTCCCTCTTTTACTGGTACAAGTGTAGCAAATATAGCAGAAGTTCAAACACTAGATATAACTGGAACTCTAGATGATGGGAGTGGGGATCCTGCAACAACTGCAAAAACCATAACATTTTTAGGACAAGCGATTAATGTGCAGATGGGTTATACTGCTGGTCAAATAGCTGATGCTATAGTTGGAGATGCTAATAATCCTGGAGCTCCTGCAAATATAATTGCAACATGGAATGCTGCGAACCCACATAAAACAATAGCATCTATTACCCAACCTGGAGGTGCTGGAACGACTGGCCTTCAAATCACTTATAATACTACAGAAGGAGATGTACCACCACTAGATGTCGCTGGGACAAGTAGTAAAGGGATTATATTTGATAATCATCAAGAAGTAATAAAAGGGTTTGTTCCAAGAATTGGAGAAGCACAAACTCTTGAAATAACAGGTAGTGTTGATGATGGAAGTACTAGTTCAGTAGGAACAACTAAAACAATTGAATTTTTAGGATACTCATCAATTCCTGTACAAATGGGAGATGATCAAGCTGCTGTTACTCAAGCTATTATTGCTAATGAAGCTGCTATTAGAGCTAATTGGAATGCAGCACATCCAGACCAAGAGATTGCTTCTATAGTACTTGGTGAAAAATCAAACCAACTAATAATTAACTATGCAAATAGTGAAGGTGATGTACCATCTTTAGCAAATAGTGAAAGTAAAGGAATCAACTTTACAGGAAGTATTGAAGAGGTCAAAGGAAGTACTGAAACATTAACATATATGTTAAATGGAACATATGAAGTAAGTGTAACTGTAGGTGATATACTTTATGAGGCAGATGGTGTTACTCCTATTGACTTTGACAACTCTGGTGCACCTATTGGAGCTATAACAGAAGATAATATTATCCAAGCACTTGTGTATGCTATCAATAATGATCAAGATATAGGTGGAACGATTACTGCTTATAATGGTAAGTATGAACTAGATGAAGATGGAAATAAAATACTTACTTCCGATCTAAACCATACAAAATATCAAGATCCTACACTTGCATCAAACCCTAATAACCCAGGGCACCAAGATAGATACTTATTTGTTGAAGCAACGATTGGTGGTGAAGAAGGATCATTTGTTGGAGAACTTTTAGTTAATAATAATAACGTACGAGAAATATCAACTATAAATGATACAGTTAGCAAAGAGGGAATTGATGATATTCATTTAGAAATATATGAAAAAGAGATAACAGTTAGTTCTGGTGCATTAAGTCCAATATTGGATAATATAAAAACTGACTCAGGGAATAACCTCTTTAAAGCATATAAAGAGAAACTTGATTTATTTGCAGAAAAATTAGCTGACCTAACTGGATCATATATAGAAAATCTCGATGGTAGTTATATTATGGGGACTAATGAAGTGAGCGTTAACTATGATGCAGACAAAGAGGTTAAAATTGATCTTTTTACTGGTACAAATGTTAAATCACTGGAATTTAATGCAGCAAGTATAAATACAATGACTCAAGAAAAACTAGACTATTTATCAAGTTTACAATGGGATTCAGATATTGACTTTGATGGTACAGGGGAAAATAACCAATCATTTGCTGAATATTTTAAAACTTTACGAGTTACTATAGCAGACGATAGAGAAACTATTATTTTCAATGAAGAAGCTCAAGAAGCCGTTACAGAATCACTTACATCAACCTATAATGAACTTACAAAAGTTGATAAAGATGAGGAAATGGTAAATCTAATTAAGTTTCAAGCCGCTTATGAGGCAAATGCAAAAATTATTACAACTGTTGATGAGATGTTACAAGTCTTATTAGGAATTAAAAAATAATTAAATAATCCACAAGGAGGATATTATGGCTGATTATAGTATGTTAGGAACATTTGCAACTGGGGGAGCATCTCAGTTAAATAGTGACCTTATTGATAAGTTAAAAGAAGCAGAAAAAAAGGCTGTTTTAACAACTATAGATAGTAAATTAGAATCCATTACTGGATTAGATGCTGAGACTGGTGATGAACTTGATTTTTATGGAGAGGGTAATACATTTTTAATTATCAAAGCACAAGTTTCAAACCTTATGGATAATATAACTGCATTTGATCTAGGAAGTGATTCAACCAATGCTTTTGATTCAGTAACTGCGTCTACAAGTGGTACTTCAGCAGTTTTTGATGCAGTAGATGCTAGTGGTTTAGAACCAGGGACGACAAATATTTCAATTTCTAAACTTGCACAAAAAGATGTATTTCAAAGTATCTCTTTTAATGGTACCACTAAAGATGATATTTTAAATGCTAAGTCTTCAACATATTATGATAGCCTAGATATCACAACTGATGTGGATGGGAATCCAAATAATCAAGCTGAATATGATGAATACCTAAGTTATGTTGCAAGTGCTGGTATAACTATTGATGTTGGTGGAGAAAGCTTTACTTATAATATTGTTCAAGATCCTAGTGCAACTAATTTAGCTGATCTTGGAGGAAAAACAATTGAAGATTTAGCTGATGAGATCAATGAAAATGATAAACTTATTGCTTCAGTTGAGCAAGTTGGTGATGATGAGTATAGATTAGTTGTAAAAAGTGCAGAATCGGGAACAGATAATGAATTAAAAATATATCAAAACAACTGGGATGTAGGACTTGGAGATAAAATAAAAAGTGATGCATTAACTATTACCCAAGAGGTACAAACACTTAACATTTCAGGAGGAGTAACAACTACTACTGGTACTGATACATTTGACTTTTTAGGTACTACTTTTACAGTAGATAATTCAGGGGGAGCTTATAATACTGCTGAAGATGTGACCGATTATATAATCAATAATTTAGGGACAGTAATTGATGACTGGAATACTGCAAATCCTACACAACAAATAGAGAGTATTACTCAGCCAGGTGGTGTAGGAACTGCAGCCTTAGAAATTACTTTTGCAAAATCTCAAGGTGATGTAAGTACCATTACTGCATCAGTTTCAAATGGTATAACCTTTGCAGAAACAGTGGAAGATACTCAAGGTGTTCTTCAAAATGTATCAGGATCTATTACTCTTACAGATAAAGATGGTAATGATACTACTTTTACAGCTAATAGCTTAAGTGAACTAATGGACTTAGTAGATGCTAATGGTGATTATAATATCTCCATTGATGCAAATAATCAATTACTAATTGAGTCTGCTGATGGATTTAGTGGCTTTACTATTTCAAATGATACTTTTGATCTAGGGCTTGATCAAAATAATAGAACTCAAAAAGCACAAAACTTAGAAGCAACTATAGATGGTATAGATTATAATACATCTTCTAATACTGTAACCATTCAAGGAAACCTTACTATGACTGCAGTAGAAACTGGAGATTCAACAATTAACCTTCAAAGAGATACTTCAAGTGTAATGACTAATTTAGAGACAGTAATTGAAAGTTACAATACTTTAATTGATTTGATTAGTGAGGAACTTGATAAAGATGATTCTGTAATTGAAGATGAGAGAGTATTGGAGAGTTTAGTATCCAATATTAAAGATATGTTTTTTAATTCATATGGTAAAAATGGAGACTTAAACCTTTTTAATTATGGGCTAGATATTGACTTATCAGGAAAAATGTCATT
>CBETOJ010000140.1:0-5001 GCA_965537725.1 uncultured Campylobacterales bacterium
GGGTGTTGAAATACCTGTCTCGTTATGAGTTGTCGGGAATGTAGGATATAACATATCCCTTAATACCAATAGTTAAGTTATACTATTTTAAGCCCATAGCATCAGCCATAGCAGCTGGATCTTTGATCATATTTGATTGTCCTTTCATTAAAGCTTTTTTAGCCCCACCATATGTTCCAGCTTTATACCCTTCTATTGCTACTATAAAATCAGCTTTACTCATTGTTGTGATATCTTTACTTGCTGTTCCCATAATAGCTGTTTTCTTTAAGTCCGCTCCATGGCACCCTTTACAAGCAGCTGTATTAGCTCCAAAAGATGCTACTGCACATACTACTAATCCTAAAATCGCTTTTTTCATAAGAATCCTTCGTATAAACTAAGTAATTTTACATTAAAATCTATAAAACTATTATGTATCATTATTTCCAAAAGAAAACTAAACAAAATTTAAGCTATTTTTAAATATAATCCCAAACTTATTTTCAAAAAAGGAGACCTAGAGGATGAAAAGAACATATCAACCACATAATACGCCAAGAAAAAGAACTCACGGATATAGAGCTAGAATGGCAACTAAAAATGGTAGAAAAGTTATCAAAGCTAGAAGAGCTAAAGGTAGAAAAAGATTAGCTGTTTAAGCAAATCACACCGTATTAATACTCCACGGGAGTTTAAACAAATATATAACTCAAATAAAAAATGGCACACAAAAGGTTTTGTCATCTTTTATTTACAAGATAAAGCACTCAAACTTGCTTTTATATCAAGCAAAAAAGTTGGAAATGCTGTAACTAGAAATAAAGCAAGAAGAGTTTTAAGAGCTTTAGCTTTAGAATATGAACAAAAAATAAAAACAGGAAAATATATTTTTGTAGCAAAAAATGAGCTTTTTGAAAGAGATCATAAGACTCTGAAAAAAGATTTCCAGTTTGCTATGAAAAGATTAGGTTTATTTGAATGACGAAAAAAAATGGATTCTTTTTTACGCCAAATAAAATCGTGATCTCATTTATAAACTTTTATCAAAAATATTTAACTATTCTTTCATATGGAAGTTGCAGATACCATCCAACTTGCTCATCTTATGCAAAAATGCAATTAGAACACAACAATTTTTTCAAAGCAATTTTTTTATCAACACTTCGAATACTCAAATGTAATCCACTTTTTCCTGGGGGTTTTGACTATGTTAAAACAAAGTGTCCTAAAAAAGAGGATCTAAACCAAGAATTTAAAAAGATTCAGGTAAAATACTGGAAAATTCCAGTAGATAACAATCACTGCTTA
The DNA here is from genome assembly GCA_965537725.1 of uncultured Campylobacterales bacterium. Taxonomy (GTDB): domain Bacteria; phylum Campylobacterota; class Campylobacteria; order Campylobacterales; family Arcobacteraceae; genus JAIOSF01. The sequence goes on from CBETOJ010000140.1 coordinate 1,291, forward strand.
ATTATAAAACACAATAAATTATGGGATAAATAAATATGGCATTAAACGACAACAATTTAAATAAACAACAAACACAAAAAAGAATTTTAATCGCAACTGTTTTATCATTTGCATTTTTTATAGCATACGACTTTTTGTATCTAAAGCCTCAACAAGAGGCAATGCAAGTAGAACAGGCCAAAAAACAACTTGAACAACAAAGCGTACAAAAAGATGAGAATAGTGCTCCAACAGCATCACAAGCTTCAGCTCCACAAACACAAACTACTGCTAACCAAGCTCCCGTTGCAAATAGTACTTCAACAAGTGGTGTAGCTTCTATTATTAAAACAAAACATAATATTTTTGAAATTGACAATCTTGGAAGAATCTCACAAATCACTTTAGAGGATAAACAATATATCGATAAAGATGACAAACAGATAGACTTATTTGCTAATAATCAATTACGTCCTCTAGAAGTAAGATTTGCAGATGGTGAAACAAATAATGAAGCATTTAAAACTGATGTAGTAGCAAGTAGTGCTAATCTTGATGCCACCACAAGTGTACAGAAACTTACTCTAACTCAAACATTAAGTAAAACAACACTTACTAAAGTGATCACTTTTTACCCTGATGGACATTATGACCTAGATGTAAGATCAACAAATAAAGCAGAATTTTTTATCACTCCTGGATTTAGACCAAATGTATTGGCTGATATGTATGCAGACCATGGTGCACTTCTTGCTTTAAATGATGGAACTTTAAAGATCATTGAAAATGAAGATATGGATAAAAATGCAGAACTTATTGGAGTTCAAGTAGCTTCTGCTTTTGATAGATATTATGCAACTGTACTGTATAACTTTGATACTAGCATGGCAGTAAGCGTAATGAAAGATGTAAATGATTCTCCAAATATGTTTATCCATGCAAAAGACAATATTAAACTTCATGGATATGCTGGTCCAAAAGAGTACAAAACTTTAGAAGCTCTTCATCCAAAACTTACTGATGTGATTGAGTATGGTTGGTTTACATTTATTGCAAAACCTATGTTTGCGATGCTTCAATATGTACATGAATATATTGGAAACTGGGGTTGGACAATCGTTATTGTAACACTTTTAGTAAAACTTATCCTTTTCCCACTTTCTCATAAAGGGATGGTTTCTATGAATAGATTAAAAGAACTTGCTCCTAAGATCAAATCTATTCAAGAAAAATACGGTGATGATAAACAAAAAGCTTCTATGCATATGATGGAACTGTATAAAAAAGAGGGAGCAAACCCAATGGGTGGATGTCTTCCACTTATCTTACAAATTCCAGTATTCTTTGCAATCTATAGAGTTCTTTTAAACTCAATTGAGTTAAAAGGTGCAGAATGGATTCTTTGGATCCATGATTTAGCTGAGATGGATCCATATTTTATTTTACCTATCTTAATGGGTGTAACTATGTTTATCCAACAAAAGATCACACCAAATACAATGCAAGATGAGATGCAAAAGAAAATATTCCAATTACTTCCAGTAATTTTTACATTCTTCTTCTTATGGTTCCCTGCTGGACTTACTTTATACTGGTTTATCAACAACCTATTTACAATAGTTCACCAATACTATTTAAATAAAATGTTTGAAAAAGCAAAAGAGGAAAGACACGAAAAGCATATCGAAGAGAAACAAACAAAAAAACCTAATAAGAAAAAATAGATAAAGGAGATGTGTCATGGGAAGTATATCTTTTGAGGGTACTACACTTGAAGAAGCATATGAAAGTGCAACTTCAACATTAAAATGTTCCATTACGGATCTTCATATCGAGGTTGTTCAATCTCCATCAAAAGGTTTTTTAGGATTATTTGCTAAAAAAGCTATTATCAATGTAGAGCATAAAAACTTACAAAACTCATCTACCTCTTCCCAAGAAGAAGCTGATGAGTCATATGAATATGAAACACTCAATTCAAAACTTGAAGCACTTCATAAAAAAGAGGAAAAAACATCCCCTAAAACTCCTAAAGTAGAAAATCTAAAACAGATCAAAAAAGAGAAGATCTTCGAAGATTTTTATACAAAAGATCAAGAAAAACTTCATAAAAACCCTGTAGTTCAAGGGGATAATGAAGCTCTTATCAAGGAGATCAAAACAAAAGTAGATACACTTTTCTCTCATCTTTGTTATAAAATTGATGGAGTTATTGTAGATATTATAGATGATGAAAAAACAGTATATATTGAATTCAATGGGGCAGATAGTGCTCTTTTAATTGGAAAAGAGGGATATAGATATAAAGCTCTTTCATATATCCTTTTTAATTGGATCAATGAAAAATATGGGATGATGCTCCGTCTTGAAGTTGCAGAATTTTTAAAAACACAAGAAAACTCTATCCACAATTATTTAGAACCAGTTATTGAAACTATTAAAAATGATGGTTTTTATAAAACAAAACCACTTGATGGGATACTGGTGCATATTGCTCTCTCAAAGCTCCGAGATGAATTCCCTGATAAATATGTAGCTGTCAAAACAAATATTCGTGGAGAGAAATATATCTTAGTCAATGAATATAAAAATGCTAGATAATGATACTATAGTTGCTATTGCAACTGCAAATGGGATAGGATCAATATCGATTGTAAGGCTAAGTGGTTCACAGGCCTTACAAATAGCTCTACAAATATCAAAAAAAGAAAACATTACCCCAAGATACGCTACTTTAGCAAAACTTTATGACTATAAAGATGAGATGATCGATGAAGCTCTTCTTATATATTTTAAAAACCCTGCATCTTTTACAGGAGAAGATATTGTAGAGTTTCAGTGTCATGGGGGGATTGCTATTTCAAATCTTGTGTTAGAGAGTACATTAAAATATGGTGCAAGACTAGCAAACCCCGGGGAGTTTTCAAAACGTGCTTTTTTCAATGGAAAAATAGATCTTTCACAAGCTCAAGCAATTGCAAAGATCATTGAAGCTAGAAGTGAAGATGGAGTAAAACTCTTAGCTAAACAGCTTAGAGGAGATCTTAAAGAATTTGTAGAAAATATTCGAAAAGATCTTTTATTTATGCTTGCTTATACTGAGGTCAATATTGATTATGCAGAAGAGGATCTTCCAGCTGATATTTATCAGCAGATCCAAGAAAAGCTTGAAAGAATAGAGAAGCTTTTAAATAACACACTAAGTGCTAGTAAACAAAGAGATGGTTTGATCAATGGTTTTAAAGTAGCAATTATAGGAAAACCAAACGTCGGAAAATCAAGTCTTTTAAATAAACTTCTAAATATCAATCGAGCAATTGTAAGTGATATTGCAGGGACTACAAGAGATACCATAGAAGAGTCTGTAAAGATTGGAACCCATATTATTAATATAGTAGATACTGCAGGGATTCGAGATGCAGATGATGAGATAGAACAAATTGGTATAGAAAAAACCTATGATACTATCAATGAAGCAGATATTATCCTAGCTTTATTTGATAGCAGTAGAGATTTAGATAACCAAGATGAGAAGATCATAGAGATGTTGAAAGATAATGAAAAAGAGACTATTATTCTTCTAACAAAATCTGATCTGTCACAAAAAATAGATACAAAAATAATAAAAAATCTTAAAAAAATACTTATTACACAAAATACTAAAGAAGATATAAGTGAACTTATATCAAAATTAGAACTTATATTAAATAACAATACCCATAGTGATGATAT
>CBETOJ010000141.1:0-4951 GCA_965537725.1 uncultured Campylobacterales bacterium
ATAGAGTTAAAAGATTTAGAAATAAAAGTGCAGGCGTTATCGCCAAGATCTTAAGTGATGACGGTGTTACAGGAAAAAGCGGTAAACCTATTGAGAGAAAACAGGTTCAAAGAATTTTAAACGACATTAAAAAACAAAGAAAGGCAAAACACGATGACAGAGCAAAAAGCAAAAGAGTATCTTAAATTACTCCATGATTTAGAGAAAAAGTATTCAAACGATTTATTTACTACAGATCTTAAAGAGCTAACAGAAAAGCTTAGATTTCAGTTCCTCAATGCTTATCAAGGAAAGGAGCTTATAGATGGATAATCTAAAACAAAATCATCCCGAACTTTTCTATACAGAAAAAGAGGATCAAGAGTGTACAAAAGAATCATTTGAAAATATACAAATAGATCTCAATAACATTCAAGAAAAAGTTATAAGCTCAGTAGTTATCGAAGATAACGACTGCCCTATTCTAAGTATCTCTTTGGAAAATGTTGATTTTACAAGACTAGTTGAAGAGCTTATCGGGGTTCTTGGGTATGAAGACTTAATGGTGCTGATCCGCCAGGTTGCATCATGAAAAAAGTTTTAAGAGATTGTGCAAATAGTCCTAAGGCAAAAGCCTCTTTTCATTTTATAAAGTTCTCAAAAATTGTAAGTATCAATAGAGAAGAAATTAAAGTAATATGTTTTGAACACGAGATTAAAAAAGGTGCTCAAATGGTTATAAATCGTATCAAACATAAGCAATATGTACATGTACCTTTTCGTAAGGGAGTAAGGTCAAACAATGGCTATTAAATATTTCAAATTCAAAAAAGTCCATGGAAACGATAAAAACCGTTCCATTAAATTGGTAGAAAAAAAAGATGCATTTGACAAAAAAGCAAAAGAGACTTACATCTCTAAAACTGGTTCACTGATCATCTACGGGATAGAAGCTTCAGGAAAGTCACACAAGCTTAGTACAATAGTTAAAAATAGTGATCTTATTTGGAGAGAAACCAAGATCATATTTAAAGCCACAGATAGCTTAGCCGAGATCCTTTATAAAAACCTTGATGGAGATGAAGAGACCCAAAAGCTCCTTATCACAAAGCCTGATCATATCGTGTGTGTAGATGATGAAGAACCCGACGAAGTTTATATTGACACTACAAAGCAGTATGTCAAGTTTGAAGCATTGATCGAAAAAGCAAAAGATAGTGTTTTGATCATTGATGATATAGACCGCATCTCAGGTAAAAAACTAGAGCTTACAAAAGATCTTTTACGAAACTGTAAACGTTTTGTACTCACTTCAAAAAGTGAAGACTCTATCAATAGAACTTTGAGAAATATTATCTTTAAAAGAAAGATGAAGATTACCACAGTACAGCTTAGCTCCAAAGCTTCCGTAGATGCTACAAACCTTTTGTTTGCAATGTTTGTAGTAGCTCTTTTTATTGGTGGACTTCCCGAAGCGGCCATGTTAGTTATGGCTGGAAGACTAGCCACAAAGGGGACAAAATGAAAACTAAGATACTATTTACCGCCCTACTTTTTAACTCCCTTTTATTTGCAGAATATCAACCAAAAGAGATCTCAAAAGATGAGTACAAAGAGTTAAATGAGATAGATAAAACTATCTATGATCTAGCGATACAATCCCATCATTACGATATCAAAAGTATCTCTAATTTTATCTATTCTCATTTAGCCTATGATCTAGAATTTACACGATTAAAGATCACTAGCTCACTTAGTCTTCGCCATAGCTCAAGCGATTCGGTTTACAATGAAACTGGCTATACAACCAACAAAGACTCTTACGCTCTAGGAGTAAGACTAAGTTATCCACTCTTTGACAAAAAAGAAGTAAACGATAGATTAAAACAAATCGTTACAGTTAAAAAGCAGATCATAGCATTAGTAACAGATTACTTTAAATTAAAAGCAAAAATAGATGATTTCAAAGTATCACTCCAAATCAAAAAAGCTTTAGAGATCAGAACCAAAGCAAGAAAGCTTGATGGTGTAGGAAGCTTTGATGAATGGTTACAAATCTTAGAAGATATCAAAGATCTAAACTACAAGCTAAGCGTAGCAGATGTAGAACTCAAAGAAAAGTTTCAAACCCTGGTGAGTCACATCCAACCAAATGCAAAAGAACAATTACAGGAGCTTTTAAAATGACTTGGAAATCTCACATAGCCATAGCCACTGCCTGCACTCTACCTTTCAATCCCGCCGCACTCCCTGCTTCCATCCTTGGATCCACGGGACCCGATTGGAGCGAATGGGTATTAAAATTCTTTGGGATCAAAGTTGAACATAGAGGGATGACTCACTATCTCATAGTACCTTTAGCGATTATCGCTTTTAGTTTTATCTTTGACTTTAAAGACTTAATCTTTTGGTTTGGTATTGGGTATCTTACCCACTGGTTCGCTGATTCACTTACAATCACTGGCGTTCCATTATCCCCGTGGGATAATTCAAGAATACACTTTTTTGGTGGCAAACTCAAAACAGGAGAGATGACTGAGTATATCATCTCCTTTACCCTTTTAGCTCTAAGCGTCACCATAGCAAAGCCAGTGATGGAGAACGTGTACACATTTGGAACTGAGACGTTAACACATACTTTCAATGTGTTTAGTATGGATTATCAAGATTTAAACCATAAAAATATCATTGATAATCAAGAATATTTACAGCATAGATTTAGATTTTTTTAGGAGAAACCCATGACTTTTATATGTGGTCAGTGCGACCATTTCAAGGAAAAAAAATGTTATAGAAACCCACTAAGTCCTTTTATCTCGGACACTGTACAAGCTGCATGCAGTGAGTTTAAATATCCCGACGATGTAGAGACAGATCATGAGAAACAATCATATATTGAGTTTGATGGATTTGGACTTTATACAAATGATGATGGAACTTTATTAGTCAATAAAAAAGGTAGGGCCCACGATTAGCCCTACCTTTAAACGACATTGCAATTATAACCGTATCTAAATTACAACACGGTTACAAAATAAAATTAAACGACAGGAAAACACGATGAACGATAGCTATTTAATTAACTCTGAAAAGTCGGTATTATCCTCTTTTCTATTTGATTACAACACATTTAATAAACTCCACAAAGAGCTATATCAAGAATCTTTTTACCATCTCCTTTATGGAGAGATCTTTCAAACTATGAAAGATCTACACAAGCAAGAACTCCCAATTGATGAAGACTTCATAATTAAAGAACTCAAAAAAGATAATAAACAAGTTCCACAGTTTGAAGCCGCACTTGTTGAGATACTTACAGCAAATCCAGTTTCAAATATTCAAGCCTATATCAAAGAGATACAAACAGCCCACACCGATAGAGCTATAAAGCAGTTATCAATTGAGCTTCAAAAAGGTCTTAGTATCAATGACTTTAAAATCAAATTAGGCAAGATAGAAAACCTCTACAAAAAAGAAGAAAACAAAGAGGAACAATACCAACAGATAGAGTTTGAGAAACTATCTCCATTTCTAGCCAATATCACAAAAGATCTTATGAGCATAAACAATTACCCGCCAAGTATGGTTCTCACTACTGTATTATCTTCTATGGCAGGACTTATCGGAGCTAGAGCAAAGATCACAAACGGAGTCAATTTAACCGTATATCCCGTTATCTGGTCGATGATCGTCGCGCCCTCTTCCGTTGCTGCTAAATCTACCCTATTTCGATTTAGTAAAAAATGTATATTCGATGATATGCAAAATGAACTATTCGACGAATACGAGGGTGATTTAGAACAATACAAAGCAGATCTTAAAAGATTCCAAGCCTTACCAAAAGAAGATAAGATGCGAGAAGTAGAACCCGAACGCCCTCACCCAAAATTGCTTATATTCGCAAATGACGGTACGCCAGAAGCAAAGATATTATCACTCCATAGAAATCAAAACGGCGGAGTCGTTTACTACGATGAGATGAAAGCAGAATTAGAAAGATCAAACAACGACCCAAGATACAAAGCTTTAAAAACAAGTATCTTTGATGGAGAAACCTACCACAAAGAGCTAGTAAGAGACGGTGGAACATTTATCCTAAGAAATCCCGTATTAAGTGAAGTAGGTTTGATCACTGAACAATGGCTCATGGAATCAGTCCAAAAAAATGATATAGCAAGTGGTTTCATGGCAAGATATTTATTTTCATACAATACAAGAGCCGACTTTAAACCACTCCAAATTCAAAAGCACATCTTAGAATGTGATAAGTATTCAGATGTAGGAAGATACGTTTTAGAAATACTTGATATAGATAGAAAAGAACCCCTACTCTTTACCCTAGACTTTGAAGCCAAAAACTATTATATAAAATGGTTCAATGATTTCTCACGTACTGCATTTGCAACAGAAACCGATGAAGAGATCACCGCATCTTATAGGCTTAGTACATACGTTTTAAAGTTCGCTCTCATAGTCTATATCTTCAATATGGCATATCAAAAAATAGATATAGTTAAAGAAGATAAAATCGCTCTAACAAAAGAGTGCATACAAACAGCCATCTATATAATGGAAATATTCCAAAATGAAAACCACAAAATACTAAACCTATTTGAAAAAAATAAAAAACTCAACTTTAAAATAGATGACGTAACAGTAAAACTCCAAAAGAAGATCAGAGCTACAGAGGATAAGATGATATCTAAAACGGAAGCATCAAACGGAGTAAGAGGACTTACAAGTACAAAACTAAATGAGCTAATTGACCAAGGTCTTTTTGTTACTAAAAAGATTGATCGTAAAACTTATATTTTGGAGGCATGATGTGAAACAAGCAAAGATATTAAAAAAGTTGTTAAATAATACAACTATTTCAAATAAAACTATATTCATAATTTCTATCAGTGGCGGTAAAGATTCAAAAGCTACATTAGCATCATCATTACCACTTTTACTAGAAATAGTATCTCCC
>CBETOJ010000142.1:0-4933 GCA_965537725.1 uncultured Campylobacterales bacterium
ACTATTCCACCAGTTGCAAATTCGCTATTTGCACTATGTTGTTGCTCTAAAAGTTCTGGATCAACTCTGCTTACAATTTTTTGTAGTTTGGCATCTTTATTCTCATGTGGATTTTCATCATAAAACCCATCAATATCAGTGAGTATCGCTAAAATATCTGCATCAAAAAAGTGAGTGATATAAGCTGATAGCTGATCATTATCTCCAAATACAAGCTCTTCAACTGCTGTTACATCATTTTCATTGATAATTGGAACCACACCATTTTTTAGCATCACATCAATTGCTGCTTTTGCATGACTGAGTCTTGTTTCATCTTTAAATATAGATGCCTCTAAAAGCACTTGTGAACAGATAATCTCATATTTTGAAAACTCTCTTCTATAAGTATGCATTAAAAGAGGCTGTCCTATTGAAGCAAGGGCTTGTTTATTTGCCACATCTTTTTTATCAAGTGCTAAAGCTGTATATCCAGCTGCTACTGCACCTGAACTTACTAATATCACTTCATATTTTTGTTTTAAAGTGGAGATAAACTCTACAAGATTATCCAATCTTCTATGAGCTATTTTCCCATCTTGAGTAAGTACAGCTGAGCCAACTTTTAAAACTACTCTTCGCATTTATCCCTACTTATAAGATCAAAGAGTGCATATTTTATTGAGCCAGTATTTTGGGCAGTTGCCGAAGATATTGGTAAAATAAAATATGGTAATTGATCATTATATTTTGTAAATTCTAAATCTTGAATAAAATAGCTTTTCTCTTTATCAAATCCAAAACTATTTTTTTGCGAGATTTCAAATCCAAGCTCCTTGATAAAGCTTTCAATCTTCTCATTCAACTCTTCAGATGGAAGTGCATCTGTTTTACTTAAAGCAATTGCATATTTTCTTGAAGCAAGCTCACTTGAAAACTTTGCAACTTCCTCTTTTAAGACATTGTACTGATCTATCATCTCTCTATAGTTTGATATATCTATCATATAAAGTAATGTTTTTGTTCGCTCAATATGTCGTAAAAAGTCTAGTCCTAAACCTCTTCCATCACTTGCACCATCAATAATCCCTGGGATATCAGCTGCTACAAAAGAGTTATATTCACCAACTTCTACCACTCCAAGCTTTGGAGTAAGAGTAGTAAACTCATAATTTGCAACTTGTGGTTTTGCATTTGAGATAGTCGAGATCAATGTTGATTTCCCAACATTTGGATATCCAACAAGTCCCACATCTGCGATGAGTTTGAGTTCAAGTCTTATAGCTTTTTCCTCTGCTGGCATTCCAGGTTGCGCATGCATTGGTGTTTGGTTTCGTGAACTTTTAAAGTGAAAGTTTCCAAGTCCACCTTTTCCACCTTCTAAAAGTATTTGTTGTTCCCCTTCAACTAAAAGATCAAGTATCACTTCATCAGTTTCGCTATCAATCACCTGTGTTCCTGGTGGTACTTTTAAAATAAGTGGATCAGCTGATTTTCCAGTCTTTCGACTTCCCATACCTGGTTGTCCATTCTCAGCATTAAGTACTCTTCTTCCTTTGTACCATGAAAGTGTATCTGTGTTGTTATCTACTTCAAAGATAACATCTCCACCTTTTCCACCGTCTCCTCCATTTGGACCACCTTGTACTACAAATTTTTCTCTTCTAAATGCAACACAACCTGCTCCACCTTTTCCAGACTTAACAGTAAAACTAACACTATCTACAAACATTTTTACCCTTTTTTATGCTATAACTAAAAAAGGCACCGCATAACTTTGCGGTGCCTTTAAAGAACTCTTTTGTTTCAGAGATTACGAAGCGTAAACTGAAACTTTCTTTCTTTTTTTATCTTTTGTTTCGAACTTTACAACACCATCAATTAAAGCATAAATTGTATGATCTTTTCCAATTCCAACATTCTCACCAACGTGTACTTTTGTACCTCTTTGTCTAATAATGATGTTTCCAGCTACAACTGATTCACCACCAAATTTTTTAACTCCTAGTCTTCGACCAGCTGAGTCTCTATTATTATTAGTACTACCTTGACCTTTCTTGTGAGCCATATTTTACCCCTTATGCAGCTATTTTAGTAATTCTAACTTTAGTGAAGCTTCTTCTGAAACCTCTTTTTAGCTTACTATCTTTTCTTCTTCGTTTTTTGTAGATGATAACTTTTTTATCTCTAGCTTCAACGATAACCTCAGCTGTAACTTTTGCACTTGCTACTGATGCTCCAGTTGCTAATGCTTTCCCGTCGTTTACAGCTACTACGTCAAACTCTACTGTTTCTTTTGGCTCTTTGCTAAGCTTGTCTACATTGATGATATCACCTTCAGATACCTTGTATTGCTTACCGCCAGTTTTGATAATTGCGTACATTAGCTTTTCCTCTTTAAAATTCTGAAAGCGAATCTTATCTAATTTTACTTTAAACTTTCTTTAAGTGAAACTACATTATTTGATAAAATGGTTTTCAGTAGTTGTTGCAATGATATCCATCTCTATCATAGCGTTCTTTGGAAGTCCTGCAACTTCTACCGTACTTCTTACTGGTTATGGTCTCCAAATACTTCTGCCATTATAACATTTACTACACCAAAATCATTCATATCTGTTAAATAAATATTAATTTTAACAACATCATCAAAACTCAATTTATTATCTTTTAAGATCGCTTCAAGATTAGCAAAAATCTTTCTTGTTTGTTTTTTGATATCATTTTCAACCATTTCACCATTTAACTCTAATGCTATCTGACCTGAACTATATAAAAAACCATTTACCTTTACTGCTTGTGAATATGGTCCAATCGCTGCAGGTGCATTATCAGAGTGTAAGAATTCCATTTATTGTCCTTTTAAATATTTTTGAAGCTGTAATTATACTTAAAAGTTATTAAGAGATGTTTTAAATATTGATCAATTTTCCTTGCTTTAGTCGCATCAGTTTATTTTTGATATCTCGTACCTGTTTTACCTTTTGACGAAAATCGATACTCTCATCAAAATCTATCTGTTGCAATAGCTTGTTATAATAAGGAACCATTAAAATAGTGATCTGTTTTTTAAGATCTTCTGGGTTATATGATATCAATTTGTCATTGAGCATCAAACCTCTTAAAGACTCATCATTTGGATTATTCATCAAAAGGGTAAATTCATTCATATGAGTCTCAAACATCTCACTTTTTAGCTCCTCTTTTGTTTGCTCTATAAGTTCAGGTTTATCAAGGAGTGTTTTTATGATACTTAGTTCTGCAATATCTAAATTAGAGAGATTTACTTGATTGACTCTTTGGTTTTCATAGTGTTGTACTTGGATCAATTGATTACTTACATTTAATCTTCTAGCAGCTAAGAACTGATACTCCTCTTGTAAAATAGGTGAAAGAGTTTTTAAAAACTCATTCACCTCTTTTAAGGCTTGCTGTTTTTGTTGTGGGTTATCAAGATGATACTCCCCTATTATATGATCAATCACAAAAGGGATAAATGGAGTTGGTTTAGAGAAAATTGTATTCAACTGTTCCACTTTACTCTCTTTTACCATATCAGCAGGATCCAATCCCCCCTCAAAGATCACCACACCACCTAAAAAGTTACTATGACTTAAAAGTAGACTTGCTTTATACGCAGCATTTCGCCCCGCTTTATCCCCATCATATGCCACTATAATTTTTGGCTCACCACGTTGAAGAAGTGGAAGATGATCTTTTGTAAGAGCAGTTCCTAGAGTTGCAACAGTATTTGAAAACCCTGCTTGATGGAGCATCACCACATCAAGGTACCCTTCAGTGATAATGATTGTCTTTTGTTTATAGATCGCTTCTTTTGCAAGATTGTATCCATATAAAAGACGTGATTTATTAAAAAGCTTTGTTTGAGGGGAGTTGACATATTTTGCATTATGTCCAGAGATAGTTCTTCCACCAAATCCTACAAGATTTCCATTGATCGTATAAATAGGGAAAGTGATCCGCTCAATAAATCGTGCATATAAGCCATTTTGTCCACTATCTATCACTCCAAGCTCTTTGGCATCTGCTAGATTTAAAAAATTTGATTTTAGATAATTTATAGTCTCTTGCGATCCTCCAGCATATCCCATCTCAAACTTTTCTATAGAAAAATCTGAGATTCCTCTACTTTTTAGATATTCTAATGCTGTAGTATTATGGGTAAGTTGTTTGACATAAAATTCATTCACTTTAGAGATCAATGATGTATCTATCTTTTTATAGTTATTCTCATATTCCAGTGTAAAGTTCACCATAGAAGCTAATTTTTCTATCGCTTCAGGGTAGGAAAGTTTCTCATATTCCATCACAAATTTAATAGAATCTCCGCCCACCCCGCAGCCAAAACAATGATATATTTGCTTCTGTGGACTTACTACAAATGATGGAGTATCTTCCCCATGAAAAGGGCAACAGGCTTTAAAATTAGCTCCAGATTTTTTCAGCTCAATAAACTGAGAAATTATATCAACAACATCAAGGTGGGCTTTTAAATTTTCTATAGATTGTTTAGCTATCATTTATGAAAGGATATTAGCATTATATCCCTTTAACTCAACAATAAAAATATAATTACTTTTTCTCAATGATCTCCACATCATCTTCTACTCTATTTTCCCTTTTTCCAAATACTTTTTGTACATTAAGAACTTGATTTCTATCTACTAAACAGGTCATAGTCTCTTCAGATAAAGAGCCTTGTGAAGGATCTGAGACAGGGATCTTAAAGGTTACTTCCATATATTTCATTTTTCTTACCAAATACATAACCCAAAGAGATAAGAGTATAATGACTAAAATGATCACTGAGCCTAAAATCAGAGTAAGACTCACTTCATTTTGATTTCCATCTTCAATACCACCTAAAAAAGCTACTCGTACAGATAAAAGAAGTAACCCTATAATAGCTATAAATATTCCAAGTAATAATCTG
>CBETOJ010000143.1:0-4908 GCA_965537725.1 uncultured Campylobacterales bacterium
ATAAATCTTATCCTTAATGCTATCGAGGCTTTTAATGAAAAAAATATTGAAAATAGGCTTATAAAAATCTATACAAAATCGATTGATAATAAGATCTCTTTATCTATTGAGGATAATGCTGGAGGCATTGAAAAAAATATAATCAACACTATCTTTAATAAAAACTTTACAACGAAAGAAAAAGGAACTGGAATAGGCCTTTATATCTCTCAAAAGATCATTGAAAAGATAAATGGACAAATCAATGTAAGTAGTTTTAAACAATCAACTACATTTACTATCACCTTTGATATCAATAAGGTGCATACGCTCGTCAATCTCCCCCACTAAGATTTTTAGTAGTGAAATGTAATAATTTCACCATCTTTTTTTATAACATAAAGATTAAGTTTTTTCTCTTTTTGTTCCACTTTAAAACTATCTACATCTTTAACTATCGTATCAATATAAGCTGTTTTAAAAAACCCTTCTTGTATGCTTTTTCTCTCAAAAACCTCTGCACTTTCAATTCGTAAAAGATTATTCTGCTTTGAAACCATATATGTGATATGGGAATAAAATGGATTATGATAGTAGTTATATGATTGAAACTGTAATAACATATTTCCAGTAGTACTGGTATCTAAAGCCTCTATAATTAAACTCTCCTCTTTCATTTTTAAAAAATCATTGAAAAATACCATCTTGATCTCTTTAATACTACTTATCTCATCTAATTTTTTTGTATAAAACTTACTGGAGAAATTAAACTCATCTAATACCTTATATAAAGTAAGTATTATCATAGAAAAAAGTGCAATAGAGATCAAAATCTCTACTAAAGTAAAAGCTCTATATTGTTTCATTTGATCTCAAATCGATAAAAGTCTTGTTTTGTTTTATCTTCTATGGTGTAGCTTGTTTTAATAATATCTATGGAGACATTGATATTGTTATGGGAGATTTTTTCTGTAGATTCTTTCTCTTTTGAGACTTCTACTTTTACATCTTTGTAATACTCTCGCAATCTATCATCTTTAAAAGGGATAAGTTCATCTAAATGGAGTGTTTTATCATCTTCAGCATTTTCTTGTTTTGCTAAAGAGATAAAAGATTGGTACTGAAGAGTTCTTTGAAAGTTATCAAGCTGATGAAGGTTATTCTTTTGAGTTTTTATAACGGCTAACACAACTACACTGATTAAAACAATAGAGATAATCACCTCTATAAGCCCCATCCCTTTTTTCATCATTGCTCTTTATTTAATCCTAATCGAATAACCTCTTCTAAAGAGGTTTTTCCCTCAACTAACATAGTTTTTAACTGAACTGGTAAAGGGATCATTCCACCTTTGATAGCTAGATCCATCAGCTGTGAATCATCTACAGTAGATTGCAGGGCACTTTTGATAGTATCATCAATGATCAAAAACTCCCCTATAGCACTTCGACCTTTATATCCTGTAAAACTACACTCTTTACATCCACATGGTTTATATAAGATCACATTTGAAGAGAGATCAAACTCTTTTGCATGATGCTCTGCTAATGTATCTTCCTCTTTACATACCTCACAAAGATTTCTTACTAATCTTTGTGCTAATACTCCTAAAATAGATGACGAGATCAAAAACCTCTCTAGTCCCATATCAATAAGCCTTGTGATCGCTGCTGGTGCGCGATTTGTATGGAGAGTCGATAGTACTAAGTGTCCTGTAAGAGCTGCTTGGATAGAGATATTTGCAGATTCTTGATCCCTAATCTCCCCAACCATTATAATATCTGGATCTTGTCTTAAAATACTTCGAAGACCATTTGCAAAGGTAAGCCCTACTTTCTCATTGACTTGGATCTGATTAATCTTATCACTTTTATACTCCACTGGATCCTCGATAGTAATAATATTCTTTTGAGGTGATTCTATAGTTTGGAGTAATGAGTGCAGAGTAGTTGACTTACCACTTCCTGTAGGTCCTGTGACTAAAATCATCCCATATGAACTTGTAGTAAGTTTTGCTAGAGTATCAATAGTATTTTTTGCAATTCCAAGCTGATGCAAAGATGGAATATCACTACTTTGCATCAAGATCCGCATTACTATTCTCTCACCATAAAATGTTGGCAGAACTGAAACCCTAATATCTAAAACTCGCCCCGATATCTTAATAGAAGTTCTTCCATCTTGAGGGATCCTTTTTTCACTAATATCAAGATTTGAGATAACTTTGATCCTATTAACGACCAAAGTCATAATACTTTTATCAAGTTCAATATGTTTTACCAAAACCCCATCGATTCTATATCGAACCTCCCCTTTAAACTCATGAAGCTCAATATGGATATCTGAAGATTTTTTCTTTATAGCTTGATAAAAAAGGGAGTTTACAAACTTAATAATAGGAGCTGATCCCTCATCTGTTACAATATCTGCTCCAGTTTTTAAATACTCTGAGATATTTATACTATCATCTTCAATAACTGTATCTTCAGTTGAAGTGGTAATATCTGACATCTGCTTATCAGTTTTAAGCTCTATTGCCTTATGATAGAGCTTTTCAAAGGAGATCTCATCTAATACAACCACATCAAATGGATAGCTGTTTTTTGAGAGAAAATCTAAGGCATGGGAAAGATATTCTACAGTGATACATATAACTGTTTTATCATCTATAGTCGAAAATAAAACATAATTTTTTAATGCAATATCATAGTTCTCATACTCTACTACATCAAGATTTATATTGTGTATCTCTTGGGTATTCATCAATTATAGTCCAAACATCTTATTGATCTTTTGTTGATGACGCTCTTGTGAAGTAATTGTTTCATCACTTCCTTTCTCTTCTCTTTTCTCTTGTTCAGCTGCTACTTTTTCTTGTTCTTCCTTTACAGCTTCTAGCTTTTCATCTCTTTGTATATCATCTTTTTGATATTTTAATTTTGCTTCTTCTAGTCTTAAAATGGTATCTTTTGTGTACTTATCTTCAAGCATTCGAAGCTGAGTGAGCTGATTTCTAATATATGTTAAGTCTTTTGATTTTGGGACAATATATGGAGTCACTACGATCACAAGGTTTATTTTATCTCGTCCATCTACTTTATTTCTAAAAAGATTTCCTACAACTGGAATATCTCCTAAGAATGGTATTTTATCAACCACTTTTTGATCTTTATATTTTGTATATCCACCAAGGATAACTGATTCACCTGTATACACGATCGCTGTAGTTTGAAGCTCTTTTTTATTTGAATCTGGCTGAGAGTTTGTTTGTTTACTACTTACATCTTCTACTTTTGTAGTAATATCCAAGATCACTTTATTTTTATTAGAGATTCTTGGTTTTACATTTAAAGTAAGCCCAATATCAGCTCTTTCAAGCTTTGGAGTAGCATTTCCATTTTTATCTGTGCTTGTACCCATTTGGATCGACTTTGTTGTTCCTATATAAATTGAAGATTCTTTATTATTTAGACATAAAATTGATGGCTCAGATACAACCTCTAAAGCATCATTGTTTTCTAGTAAATTTATAGTTGCACCTAGAGCTAAAGCTTCAGAGATTCTTGAGTTTCCAGTTGTTGTAGTGGTCACGCCATCAATAGTTGTAGTAACACTTGTAGGTTCTCCAAAATCAAGATCAAAACCATCTGGTAAAATAAGGTTTGCTCCAGACATTCCACCAAGTTCTGTAGCCATACTAAAGATACCTGTACTTGTCGTTTTTCCTGCATTTAAACCATACTTAAACCCTACATTTCGAATCCCAATTTGACTGATCTCCATAATCTTTGCTTTTACATACACTTGAAGCTTTTCAAAATCAAGCTTTGCAATGATCGCTTTTAGATAAGAGATCTCATCCTTTGGTCCCATAAGGATAATAGAGTTTGATTCAGTATCATTTGAAGCAAAAGGTTTCTCCTCTTTCTCTTTATACACTTTTTGTGCAATAATTCCATTAACTATTTTTATGATATTTTCAGACTCTGCATTTTTAAGACCCACTACTTCAACAACTTTTTCAACCAAACTTCCATTTCTGTCAATATTTTTAAGATACTCAACCATAAAATCAACATTTTCTTTTTTCCCTACAAAAAGGATCGAATTGGTATCTTTATTTGAGATGATCTCAACTTTCTCTTTTAAAATAGTTTCATTAAAAATACTCTTTGATACGCTTTTAAGATCATTCACAATAGATGCGCCATTGATATTTTGCAAATTGACGATCTCTATTTTTCTTGCACTATCTTTGATCATATAGTTAATTACTTGTTTTACTGTATTAATATTTGATGGGAAATCTGTTAGTACGATAGAGTTTGATTCTTTATCAGTCACAAGTTTTGCACTTTTACTTATTAAGTGCCTTACTTTAGAACTTACATAATCAACATTGGCAAACTCTATATTAAAAACCTCTGTGATCATATTAAAATCACTTAACTTTTTTGGACTTGAATTATTAAAAACTTTTAGATTACTTTTTGCAGCATCATTAATCCTCACAACTCTTAAAATTCCGCCACTTTCAACTATAGTAAAGCCTTTATCTTGTAATACATATGTTACAAGATTTAAAAGATCTTTTTTATAAATAGGATTATTAGAGATAAAATCTACTTTCCCTTTTACATCATCAGTTAATAAGATATTTTTATCAAGTATCTTAGCTGTTATTTTGATAAAATCTACGATCTCTAACTCACTAAAATTAATATTGAGTGGTTTATTATCATCTTGTGCAAAAAGCACCGTTACATTTAATACTATAGGAAGTATTAATACTAGTAGCCATCTATTTAATTTCATATTCTATCTCCATAAGTTGATTATCTCTTAATATTTGAAAGTTCATAAACTCTGTTTTATCTAAGTTATTGTACATTTTATACGCATCCGCATAACTAGTTAAGCTTATATTAT
>CBETOJ010000144.1:0-4872 GCA_965537725.1 uncultured Campylobacterales bacterium
TAACCACTTTTGTATTTACCATAATATCTAGTTTTTCAAATAAGAAATCTGAAATAGATTTTCTTATTATAAAAAGAAAGATAAGTGTTCCTATAGAGATAAAAAAGAAAAGTTCCATATTTGCTCTTTATATATTATTCATCTTCAGTTGGTGACTTAGATTCTAAGAACTCTTCATACGTTCCATCGAAGTCTATGATCGTTCCATCACTTTGAATCTCAATGATTCTTGTAGCAAAAGCATCAAGTAACTCCCTATCATGAGATACAACGATACAGTTTCCATCATAGTTATGTAAAGCTTCCCCTAAAGCGATAATAGCTTCAAGATCAAGGTGATTGGTAGGTTCATCAAGAAGAAGAAAGTTTCTTCGTTCAAGCATGATCTTAGAGATCATCATTCTATGTTTCTCTCCTCCTGAACAGTTTTTAATTGATTTTTCCTGTTCTGTTCCACTAAAAAGCATACGACCAAGACAGTTTCTAATCTCACCAATATCAGCTTGTCTATCAAAATCTCTTAACCAATCATAAAGAGTGATATCCCCTTTAATTTGATCAGTTGTATTTTGAGGGAAATAACTGATCGTTGCAGTTGCTCCCCATTTTACTTCACCAGAATCTGGTTTAACTTCATCCATTAGGATTTTACATAAAGTAGTTTTCCCTACCCCATTTGGACCAATAAGAGCGATCTTATCTTTATGTTCCATCATAAAGCTGATATCTTTTAATACCACTTCACCATCATAAGATTTACATACATCTTTAAGCTCTAAGATCTCTTTTGAGATTGGTTTTTCTTGTTGAAATACAATTGATGGATCACGACGAGAACTTACTTCAATCGCTTGGATATCTAGTTTTTCAAGTTGTTTTTGTCTTGAAGTTGCTTGTTTTGCTTTAGATGCATTTGCACTAAATCTTGCAACAAAGGCTTCCAGCTCAGCTTTCTCTTTTTGTTTTTTATCATGATTTGCTTGTTGTTGTTTAGCAATAACTGTTGAAGCGATATACCAATCATCATAGTTTCCAGTAAACTCTCTGATCTTTTTAAAGTCAACATCTAAAATATGTGTACAAACAGCATTTAAAAAGTGTCTATCGTGAGAGATAACAACGAGTGTACCATCATGGTGTTGTAATTGGTTTTCAAGCCAAGAGATAGTTTGCATATCAAGGTTATTCGTAGGCTCATCGAGAAATAATATATCTGGTTTTGGAAAAAGCACTTGTGCTAAAAGCACTTTGAATTTGTCTCCACCTGTGATTGTAGACATGAGTTCATTATGCTCTTCAGCAGGAAATCCTAGAGATTCTAAGATTTTTGTGATCTTTACATCATACTCATATGTTGGATCCTCTTCAACACAAATAATTTCAAGCTCACCTAGTCTCTCACCGATCTCATCAGTGTACTCTTCCATATAGAGTTTTTCTTTCTCTTTAATAGCATCGTATAATCTTTTGTTTCCATAAAGGACTGCATCGATTAATGTAAACTCTTCAAAAGCAAATTGATTTTGTCCAAGAACTCCCACTTTTTTACCGCTTTGAACTTGTACTTCACCCTCTGTGATATCCTCTTGACCACTTAACATTTTTAAAAATGTTGTTTTACCTGCACCGTTAGCACCAATAAGACCATATCTTTTCCCTGCATCTAATGAGAGATTGATATCAGAGAAAAGAACTCTAGATCCGAAAGATTTTTTAAGATTGACAACTTTTACCATAAATAATATACCTTTTTAAAAAATTTATAAAATGTGTTTTAGTCTATCGAAAACTACCCTAATAATCGATTAATATCATTATAAAGACCTAATCCCATAAGACCTATAAGGATAACCCATCCCCCAATAGTAAGGTTTATAAGCACTTTTTCACTTGGAGCTCTTCGTGCGATCATTTCATAAAGATTGAACATTATATGTCCACCATCAAGTGCTGGAATTGGAAGAAGGTTTAAAACCCCAAGGTTTACAGAGATAAGGGCTGTAATTGTAAGGAGGGCTATTATACTTGATTGACTTGCTTCTGATATAACACTTCCTATAGTTATTACCCCTCCAATCTCAGAATGGGGTACGATTCCTTGTAGAAGTTTTTGGATCCCTAAAAAGATCATTTTACTTGCTTCTGCTGTTTTATCATAGGCAAAGCTAATAGCATCAAGTGGAGAGTAATATATCTTTACAAGTTTTGGAGCAGGAGCTATCCCTATCATCTTTTTCTTTATCTGTTCTCTAAAGATGTTTTGTGAGTCACTTAGTTTTGGATGGATAATAAAACTTTGAAGTTTTCCATCTCTTTTAATATAAAACTGTAAAGCTCCATTTGAGTTTTTGATAATATCACTTAAATCATCCCAAGTTTTGATATCAGTTTGATTGATTCGTACGATTTCATCATTTGCTTTTATCCCAGCATGAAAAGCAGGAGAGTTTTCAACCACTTTTCCAATAGTAGGAGAGATATGATTATTTCCTAAAAGACCAATGGCAATATAAAGGATAAATGCCAAAATAAAATTGGCAAAAGGGCCAGCTAGGAGGATCAAGATACGTTGAAATGGAGTTAAACTTTGGTAGCTGTCTGTATCATGATTAGCTAGAGCAGGGTTGAGATCCTCTTGCCCTTTCATCTTTACATAGCCTCCAAGAGGAATCATAGAAAAAGCCCACTGGGTCCCTTTCCACTCTTTCGTCCAAAGTTTTTTCCCAAAGCCAATAGAAAAGACATATACTTTTACACCAAAAAACTTTGCTACACTAAAGTGCCCAAGTTCATGTACAAAAATTAAAACAGATAATACTAATAAAAAAGTAATAAATCCCATTGTATCCTCTTTTATTTCATATAATCACGGATATATTCATATCCAGAATAGAGTGTGATCGCAACTGCGATCCAAAGTAAGGTTTCTCCAAAAGGCCATTGCATAATTAAAAAACCAATAGCGATCATTTGTACTACAGTTTTTACTTTTCCAGCCATAGTAGAAGCGACACTTTTACCCTCAGCAACTGCTACAACACGAAGCCCTGTGATAAAAAACTCACGACTTAAAATTAAAAAAACCGCAAAGGCATTAGCCCTATCAAGAACAATAAGCCCTAAAAATCCTGCAAGAACTAGCATTTTATCTGCTAAAGGATCTAAAATACTTCCCAGCTTTGTCATCTGATCCCAGCTTCTTGCTATATAGCCGTCAAAAAAATCTGTCACTGAGGCTAATACAAAGATAAGTCCAGCAAAGTAGTTAAACCAGCTTTCATGCCATCCAGCAAAAAGTGGGTTGTTTTGGTCAATCATAAACCATAGCATAAGTGGAGCCATGGCTATTCGTGCGGTTGCTAAAGTATTTGGGAGGTTAAATGATTTTTGCATTACTTATTGAACGTTGTCCCACCATCAACGATTAAAGTGGTTCCAGTGATCCAAGAAGCTTCATCAGAACATAAAAAGTAACATGCACTTGCTAAGTCTTCTGGTTGTCCCATTCGACCAAGTGGTGAAAGGGCAGCAGTTTTCTCTTTTACCTCTTCATAGTTTGTAAAAGCTTTGAGTGCATCTGTATCAATAGGTCCTCCACTTACTGCATTGACTCGAATATTCATAGACCCAAGCTCAGTTGCAGCATACCGTACCATCGCTTCAACAGCAGCTTTATTTGTTCCATGTCCTGCATAGTTTTCGATATATACTAAGTTTCCAGTTGAGCTTAGACTTACGATCGCTCCACCGCCATTTTTATCCATTCTTTTTGCTGCTTGTTGTGAACAACATACAAAAGCATCTACTGTTGCTGTGTAGATATTATTAAGTCCACGTGGCTTTAGTTTCATATATTTTCCATATCCACCAACTACTGCTCGACCATAGATCATAGCATTTGAGATAAAATAATCAATTGTTTCAAAATCTTCATCGATGAGTGTAAATAGCTCTTTTGCACTCTCTGGCTCTAGGATATTGTATGGATAGTACTTAGCAGTGATTCCATAAGTGTTTTCTAAATCTATTGCAATCTCTTTGGCGATCTCTTCATTTGAATTGTAAGTGAACGCTATATTGATTCCCTCTTTTGCAAATCGGTAAGCACACGCTTTCCCAATCCCTTTTGTAGCACCAGTGATAACAACTGTTTTTCTTTTAGACATTGATATTTTCCTCTTATAAAACTTGTGAAATTTGAGGATTATAACAAAACATAACTAAATACTTTTTTTGATACAATCACTAATGAAGAAAAATGAGCTTACAAGTCAAGATATCTCTACACTTATTAAACAAATAGCGATCCCATCAAGCATAGGAATATTTTTTAATACCATGTACAATGTAGTAGATACTTTTTATGTGGGAACAATCTCAACTATAGCTATAACGGCACTTTCATATAGCTTTATGGTCTATTTTTTACTTCTAAGTTCTAGTTTTGGGTTCTCTTCAGCTATTGTAGCAAATGTAGGAAACTCTTTAGGAGCGAAAAAATACAATCTAGCAAAGTTTTTTAGCCTAAAAGGGGTAGGGCTTGTCAGTTACTTTTCTATTTTTTTAGTAATTATCGGATTTAGTTTTTTAGAAGATATTTTTATCTTTATTGGAGCTAAAGATGAGGGCTTAGAATTAGCTATAGAATACACCAATGTTATTTTATTAGGAGCTATCCCTACTTTGATCACTTTAGGTGCTAATGGGATATTAGTTGCTTTAGGGGATACGAAAAGTTATAGAAATGCTTTAATTGTAGGCTTTTTTTTAAATCTTTTACTAAATCCTTTATTTATCTATGGATATGGAATTATTCCTGCTTTTGGATTTGTTGGTGTTGCATATGCCACTTTGATTATTCAATTAGTTACT